>CAZDBC010000043.1:0-12707 GCA_964503295.1 uncultured Kiloniellaceae bacterium
AGGAGGCGGTGTTCCCCTTCGCGCGCTTTCCCGGGGTCGACGTCGTGCTCGGCCCGGAGATGCGCTCGACCGGCGAGGTCATGGGTCTCGACCGCGACTTCGCGCGCGCCTTCCTGAAGGCGCAGATCGGCGCCGGCGTCGCCCTGCCGCTCGCGGGCAACTGCTTCATCTCGGTGCGCGACCACGACAAGGAGGCCGCGGTCGAGCTCGGCCGCGCGATCCTGGGGCTCGGCTTTTCGATCCTGGCGACCCGCGGGACGGCGCGCTATCTGGCCGACCGCGGCCTGGAGGTAACCCCGGTGCAGAAAGTCCGCGAAGGGCGGCCGCACATCGTCGACGCCATGAAGTCGGGCGAGGTCCAGCTCGTCTTCAACACCACCGAGGGCGCCAAGGCGATCCGCGATTCCTTCGAGTTGCGGCGCACCGCGCTGACCAACGCGATACCTTACTATACCACCGTCGCCGGCGCCCGCGCGGCGACCAGGGCGATCGGCGCGCTCAAGGCGGGTCAGCTTGAAGTCGCCCCGCTTCAATCTTATTTTAGGGAGCGTTTTGGGTCGGCCTGGTAGGGCCAAATCCGGGACGCCGCCTAATTTTTTCATACAGTTAACAGGTCCGAGTGAACGCTCATGAGCGACAAGGTTCCTATGACGGCAGAGGGCTACAGCCGGCTCCAGGACGAGTTGCGCTACCTCAAGACGACCGCCAGGCCGGAGATCATCAAGGCCATTGCGGAGGCGCGCGAGCACGGCGACCTCTCGGAGAACGCCGAGTATCACGCCGCGCGCGAGCGCCAGAGCTTCATCGAAGGCCGCGTCATGGAGCTCGAGGACAAGATCGCGCGCTCGGAGGTCATCGACGTTTCCAAGCTGTCGGGCGACACGGTCAAGTTCGGCGCGACCGTGACCCTGGTCGACGAGGACACCGACGAGGAGATCGAATACCAGCTTGTCGGCGAGATGGAGGCCGACGTCAAGGAAGGGCGCCTCGCGATCACCGCGCCGCTGTCGCGCGCCCTGATCGGCAAGGAGGTCGGCGACAGCGTCGAGGTCGCCACCCCGGCCGGCGAGAAGGCCTACGAGATCGTCAAGATCAGGTACGCCTGATCGGCGCCGCGCGGCGCCATCGTTCCCGGACCACAGCAGGCGAGAACCCGGCGATGTTCTATGCGACCGCCGACAAGGGGCATGGGCTGCCGCGCGACCCCTTCAAGATGTGCGTGATCCCGCGCCCGATCGGCTGGATCTCGACGGTCGCGCGCGACGGCACGGTCAACCTGGCTCCCTACAGCTACTTCAACGCTGTTGCCACCGACCCGCCGATGGTCATGTTCGCCAACGGCGGCGCGTCCCAGGCGCGCGGCCCGGGCAGCCTGAAGGACAGCGCGACCAACGCCGTCGAGACCGGCGAGTTCGTCGTCAACCTGGCGACCTGGGCGCAGCGCGAGGCGCTCAACCGCTCCTCGGCGTCGGTGCCCCCGGAGGTCGACGAGTTCGCCCTGGCCGGGCTCGAGCCTCTGCCAGCGCGCCTAATCAAGCCGCCGCGCGTCAAGGGCGCCCCGGTGCACCTTGAATGCCGCACCTGGCAGGCGGTCGAACTGCCCGCCGATGCGACCGGGGCGCGCAACGTCATGGTCGTGGGCGAGGTCGTCGGCATCCACATCGACGATGCCTGCCTGACCGACGGCCGCCTCGATCCCCTGAAGATGAAGCCGATCGCCCGGCTCGGCTACATGGACTACAGCGTGGTCGAGCGCGTGTTCACCATGGACCGCCCGAAGCCCGAGGCAGGGAACCAGCCGACCACACCGCGCCCGGACGCGCCGGCGGTTGCCGAATAGCCGGCACCGCCCGGTCGCGGCTTACTGTTCGTCGGGGGTCGCGGCCTTGAGGTCGACGGGCACGCCCGGCTGACGCTTCGAGGTTCGTATGACCTGGATGGTCAGCACCGTGGAGACGTGCGGGGCACCGGTCAGGCGCGAGGTCAGCTCGTTCTCGTGCGCCGTGTTGCGCGCCACCAGCCGCAGCACGAAATCGTGCGGGCCGCGCGCCATATAGCACTCGCGCACCTCCTCCCAGCCCTCGACCAGCCGCTCGAAGCCGGTGAGCACCGCCTCCGACTGGCTGTCCAGGCCGACCAGCGCGAAGAAGCTGACCTCGAAGCCGAGCGCCTCGGCGTCGAGGTCGGCGTGGTAGCCGCGGATGAAGCCGGCCTCCTCGAGCGCGCGCACCCGGCGCAGGCAGGGCGGCGCCGAGATGCCCGCGCGCCGGGCCAGCTCGACATTGGTGATCCTGCCGTCGTCCTGAAGGTCCTTGAGGATCCTCAGGTCGATCCGGTCCAGCTTGACCCGGGCCATGTCCTGTCCCTTTTCGCCTCTCGCGCGGGCGGCGCAACGTCGGTCGCCGAATCGACGCGTCGGGCGCAACAATATTACCTGTGAGGCCGGCTCGACAAGTCCCGTTCGCCGTCGCGGCTCGGCTTTCGGCGCGCTGCCGGGTCGATTGCCAGGGCCTCCGGCCGGCCTTACAACAGCGCCCATGACATCCTCCCATCTCTCGGCGGCGCCCGCGCCGGACCGGGGCGCGGAGCCTTCGGACGCCCCGGCGCGGCCCGACTGCTGGGTCGTGACCGACGGCAAGGCGGGCATGGAGCTGCAGTGCCGCGGGCTTGCCGAGGCGCTCGGCCTGGCGCACGAGATCAGGCGCATCCAGGTGACCAAGCCCTGGCGCTGGCTGCCGCCGGCCTGGGTCACGGCGCCGCTCGCCCGGCTCGGCCCCAAGGGCGACCGCCTGGCGCCCCCCTTCCCGCGCGTGCTGATCGCCAGCGGCCGGCAGACCGTGGCCAGTGCCATGGCGATCCGCCGCGCCGGCGCGACCTTCGTCATTCAGATTCAGAACCCGGTGGTCGACCCGGCCGCCTTCGACCTCGTCGTCACGCCGCGGCACGACCGCCTGCGCGCGCCCAACGTGATCGCCACCCTCGGCGCCATGAACCTGGTGACCGACCGGCGCCTCGCCGCCGCCGCGGCGCAGTGGCGCGCCCGCTTCGCCGACCTGCCGCGGCCGCTGGTCGCGGTCCTGCTCGGCGGCGACAACAAGGTCTATCGCCTGACGCCGACGCGCATGCGCCGGCTCGCCCTTCAGCTTCGTGCGCTCTGCGAGCGCGAGGGTGCCGGGCTGGCCATCACCCCCTCGCGGCGCACCGGCGCGGCCAACATGGCGGTGCTGCGCGAGGTGCTGGCGGATGTCCCGGCGATGATCTGGGACGGCGCCGGCGACAACCCCTACTTCGGCATGCTGGCGCTCGCCGACGCGATCGTGGTGACCGCCGATTCGGTCAACATGGTGAGCGAGGCGGCGGGCAGCGGCAAACCCGTCCTGGTCGCGCCGCTCGACGGCGGCTCGGGCAAGTTCCGGCGCTTCCACGCCGCCATGGAGCAGGCCGGCTACACCCGGCCCTTCGACGGCACGCTGCCGCGCTGGCGCGGCCGGGCGCTGCGCGAGACGGAGGCGGTGGCGGCGCGGATTCGCCCCTTGATCGCGGCCTGGGAAAGTCAGCAGGATCGCCCGGACGCCGGTTTGCTAAAGGCCGTCAAAGCCCGTAAGTAGAGCGCGTCCGCGGACCAGCCGAACGAGGCCCCTTGGTGGTGCAGCCAGAGCCTATCGCCGAAGACGACGCGCCGGCCCGCGGCGCGGCCGGACGGCCCGGGAGCGCGCTCGATCTCGCCGCCCTGGCCGCAACGCCCCTGTGCCGCGACCCCTTCGATCACGTCGTCGTGCCCGGCTTTCTGAAGCCCGCCGTTCTGCCGGCGATCGAGCGCGACTTTCCGCGCATTCGCGAGGGCGGCAGCTTCCCGGCCGACGGCCTCGCCTGCGGCCCGGCCTTCCGCGCCCTGCTCGCGGAGCTCCAGGGCGCCGAGGTGGCGGCCGCCTTCGGCACCAAGTTCGGGCTCGAGCTCGGCCGGCGGCCGACCATGGTCACCCTGCGCGGCCGCGCGCGCGCCAAGGACGGGCGCATCCACACCGATTCGGCGAGCAAGCTGGTCACCGCGCTCATCTACCTGAACAGCGGCTGGGAGGCCGAGGGCGGCCGCCTGCGCCTGCTGCGCGGGCCCGACGATCTCGACGACTACGCAGCCGAGGTGCCGCCGGACGCGGGCACGCTGCTCGCCTTCCGCTGCACGGCCAACGCCTATCACGGCCACAAGCCCTTCGTCGGCGAGCGCCGCTCGATCCAGCTCAACTGGGTGACCGACGCGAGCGTCGTGCGCCGCGAGCTGCGCCGCCACGGCCTGTCGGCCTGGAGCAAGCGCCTGCTGCGCCTCGTGCGCCCGAAGGAACGCTAGCGATGGCGCTGAAGATCGAGACCTTCAGCAACGCCAAGGGCGGCAACGCCTTCTTCAAGGCGATCGGGCACCCGCTCGCGGCACGCAAGGCCACGGCGCTGCTCGACGACCTCTCGGACGGCCCGGTCGCGGTCTACGACCCGCTCGGCTACGCCGATGCACTGCACCAGATCCACGACCTCTCGCGCCTGGACATCGCCGGCTACTGCGTGCAGGACCTGGACGACCTGGGCAATAGCCTGCTCGGCCGGCCGGCCCAGCCGGTGACCGACCTGGCGGCCAGCGGCGCGCGGCGCGTTCTGGTCACCGCCTTCGACGCCGGACGGCTGGTCGACCACGTCCGCCACCTCCTGCCGGCGGGCGCCGAGGTGGTCACGCTGGACGAGCTGCGTCTGCCCGACGACATGCTGGCCGACCGACGCAACTATATGAACCGGCTCAACTTCGCGACCAACTTCGTGCTGTTCTGGGACGCCGACGGCCGCCACACCCGGCTGGTCACGGCCAACTACTGGTCGGCCTACGGCGCCGAGGCGCCCGAGCTCTGGCTGTGCCTGCTCGACGGCGACGGGCGCAGTCTGGCCGAGTGGCGCGAGCCCCTGCCGCCGGCCAATGCCCTGGTCGCCATCGACTCGCGTGCGGTGCGCGCGCGCTTCGGCCTCGGCCCCTTCGCCGGACAGCTCTTCGTGCACGTGCTGCGCCCGGCCGGCCACGACATCGTCAAGTACGCGCTCGACACCTACGGCGACCGCGACGAGGAGCTGTCCTGCACCCACGACGCCAACCCCTGGCCGGCCGAGCGCTACGCCGGCCTGCCGGCGCCGCGCGCGGACGAGCGGGTCGTGCTGTGGATCCAGAACAGCCACCCGACGCCGATCCCGGCCGGCGCGGTCGGGCTGAACGTCATGGGCCGCGAGGAGGTCGCCTGGCTCGATCGGTCGATTCCGCCGTTCGGCTGCCATGCCCTGGACACCGCCGAGCTGCTGCCCGACGCGCGCTGGCCGCAGCAGTTGGAGGTGCGCGCCGGCAAGCACTTCGTGCGCCCGCGCTACGAGGTGGTGCGGGGCGGCGGCCGGCGGCTGATCGCCCACGCCAACGTGGAGCGCGTCGACCTGGCGCCCGACCCGCAGATCCCCGAGCTCGGCAACCTGCTCGGCAAGGGCTACATCCTGCCCGCCCCGCTCCTGCCGCCGAGCCGCTACCGCTCGATCGTGCTGCCGACACCGATGTCGACCGCGCAGAACGACCTGCCGATCCGGGCCACGGTCTACGACGCCGAGGGCCAAGAGCTGGCCAGCCGGCGGCTCGGCCGGCTGCCGCGCGACCACGCCACCGCGCTCGACCTGGAACAGCTGCTGGACGACGGCCAGGCACGCCCAAACGGCGCGCTGGCCAACGGCGCCTGGGGCCACGTCGAGCTGACCTACGACTTCGCCGAGGGCGGCGAGGCGGACGGCTGGCTGCACGGCATCTTCCGCTACGAGGACAAGCTCTCGGGCCATGCCGCCGAGACCAGCTTCGGCGCGCACATGTTCAACAGCGTGCTGACCTACCGCGGCGAGCCGCAGTCCTACGCCGGGCGCGCACCCGGCCTCTCGACCCGCCTGTTCCTGCGCCTCGGGCCGGCGCCCTACGCGACGCTCTGCCATCTGATCTATCCGGCCTCGACGCCCTGGCACGAACGCAGCGCCACGCGCCTGATCCTGAACGACGCCACGGGGCAGGAAATCGCGGCGCGCGAGGTCGCGATCCCCTGCGGCGGCTCGCTGCTGTGGCGTGCCGACGAGCTGTTCGACGCCGGCGAGCTGGGCGAGGCGGGCGACGACGGCTACGTCATCGTGCGCGACACCACCTGCCGCCTGTTCGGCTATCACGGCCTGCTCAACGGCGAGCAGTCCTTCTCGCTCGATCACATGTTCGGATTCTGACAGGAGACACGCATGGCCGACCCCAACCGCTCTCTCGACGGCCAGGCCGCGATCGTGACCGGCGCCAGCCGCGGCATCGGCGCGGCGACGGCCATGGAGCTGGCCGAGGCCGGCGCGGCGGTCATGCTGACCGCGCGCGACCGGCAGGGCTGCGCCGACATCGCGCGACTCATCGTCGAGCGCGGCGGCCGCGCCGAGGCGGCCGGCTGCGACGTCGCCGACTTCGCGCAGGTGGACGGGCTGGTCGAGCAGACGATGGACGCCTTCGGCCGCATCGACATCCTGATCAACAACGCCGGCGTGATCGACCCGATCGGTCCGCTCGCCGCGTCCGACCCGGCCGCCTGGGCCGACAACGTGACGATCAACCTGCTCGGCGTCTACCACGGCATCCGCGCCGCCCTGCCGCGCTTTGCGGCACTCGGCGGCGGCGTCATCGTCAACGTCAGCTCGGGCGCGGCGCACAGCCCGGTCGAGGGCTGGGGCGCCTACTGCGCCAGCAAGGCGGGGGTAGCCATGCTGACCCGCCAGTGCGCGCTGGAGGCCGGCGAGCAGGGCGTGCGCGTCTACGGCTTCGCGCCGGGGACGGTCGAATCGCGCATGCAGGAGAAGATCCGCGCCGCCGGCTACGGCGGCCCCGCGCGCATGCGCCCGGAGGAGCACGGGCCGGCCGAGCACCCGGCGCGCATCATGGCCTGGCTGTGCGGCCCCGAGGCCACCGACCTGGCCGGCCAGGAGCTCAGCGTGCGCGACCCCGAGCTGCGCAGACGGGCGGGGGTTTAGGGGCGGCGTCCCTTGTCACGAGCGGACGTCGGTTCTGTCGAGCGTGTGCGAAGAGCACAGCCCTCGTCATCGGGCATCGGGGTGGCACTTTAACTACTGGGCCTCGCCGTTCGCCCTGCGCCGGGCGCGCAGGGCCCGAACGACCGGCCAAATCAGGAGGGCCAGAGTCGCCGCGGCGATGACCGCGGATATGGGACGCGTGATCAACTCGCTGACGTCGCCCCGGCTGATGAGCAGCGCGCGCCGGACACTCTGCTCCGCCATCGGACCAAGAATGAGTCCCAGCACGATGGGGGCGAGGGGAACCCGCAGCTTTTCGAGCAGATGGCCGGCGAGCCCTGCGGCGAACATCACCCAAAGGTCGATCACCCGGCCGTTGATCACATAGACCCCGACCGCCATCAGCACGAGGATCGTCGGTACGAGCAGAACGCCGGGCAGCCGCTGGACCTGGGCGAAGACCCGCGTGGCCGTCGCGCCGCCAACGAGGACAATCAACATCGACGTCAGCAGCATCTGCGCCATGAAGCCGCCGACGATGTCGGGATTCTGGTGAAAGAGTTGCGGGCCCGGCTGCAGACCGTGGATGAGCAGAGCCCCAAGCACCAACGCCGCTACGACGTTGCCGGGAATGCCGAGTGTCAATGCCGGGATCATCGAGGCGGCGTTGTCCGCGTTGTTGCCGCACTCCGCCGCGGCGACGCCGGCAGGCTCGCCCGCGCCGAAAGACTCTGGATGCGCGCTGGCATTCTTGGCGGCGTTGTAACTGAGAAAGGCGGCGATGTTGCCGCCCGCACCGGGCAGGATGCCGACGCCGATTCCTATGAGGGAGGAGCGCAGCCATGTCGGTGCGAGCGCGCGAATGTCGACCCAGGAGAGACGCACCCGCCCGAGGCGCAACGCCTTGGCCGAAAGGCCCTTGAGGTCGGCGCTTTCCGCCAGCTCGATAACCGGCGGCAAGGCATAAAGCCCGACCAGAATCACGATGAGGTCGAGGCCGCTGAGCAGCCAGACTTGATCGAAAGTAAAGCGCGCTTTGCCCGAGAGTGGATCGAGGCCGACCGTCCCGAGAAGCAGACCGAGGACAGCCGCAAGCAGCCCCTTGGCAGCATCCTCGCCGACCATCACTCCGATCGAGGCCATGCCGAACATGGCGATCCAAAAGTACTCGGCTGGACCGAAGGCCAGCGTCGCGCGGGCGAGCAGCGGTCCGATCGTCATGAGCGCGAGCGCCGAGGCCGAACCACCAAGCGCCGACGACCAACAGGCGATTTTCAAGGCCCGCGATGCGTCGCCTCGCTGGGCCATGGGGTAGCCGTCGAATGTTGTCGCGATCGCCGCAGGGGTGCCGGGAATTCTGAGCAGGATCGCCGGAATCGCGCCCCCGTACATCGAGCCATTGTAGATTCCGGCGACCATGCCAAGCGCCAACAGAGGCTCGACCGAGTACGTGAGCGGCAGCAGCAGGGCGATCGCCATCACCGGGTTTAGGCCGGGCAAGGCGCCTATCAGAACGCCAAGGATCGAGGCGCCCACCATGGCAGCCAAGGGACCGACTGCGAGGACCGCTCCGAGCACCTCGAGAACGAAAGACATGCCGTCGCGGCCCTAGGGAAACCAGAACTCGCCCGGCAGGGGCTTTTCGAGGACGACCGAGAAAACAAGCCAGACGAGCGCGACGAACATGATCGTCGTCGCGGCGAGGTAGACCGGGCGCCGGAAACCGAGTGCAACCGGAATGACGAGGACAGCAAGTGTCGATGCCGTATAGAAGCCGAGCAACGGCACGAGTGCCAGATAGCCGGCGCCCAGGGCCACCGTCGCGGCGGCCCGTCTCCCGTGGTTGATCAGCAGCCGAGGCGCATCGTGGCCGCGAAAGCGTGCGCGCAGCGCGATCAGGCCGCCGAGCGCGGCCAGAACAGCGCCAAGGGCCATTGGGTAATGGCCCGAGGCTCCGGGGTACGCGGCGGCCTGGACCGCCGCGAGGACCCCTATGGCGGCAAAGATCAGCCCGAGAAGCGTATCCTGCCGCCGCTCCATGTCTAATCGGCCAGGCCGAGATTCCGCGCGACTCTTGCCAACGCCTCGTATTCGTTTCTGAGCCGCTCGGCCAGCGCGTCACCCGTCAACACATTGGGCACTTCGCCCTTGCTTGCGAGAAACTCCACGTAAGACGGGTCGTTGACGGTTTTCTCGATGGCCGAAGTGAGTCGCTGCGCAATTGCTGGATCAAGCCCGGCCGGCGCAAGGATTGCGCGCCACAGCAACGTTTCCTCATTCCCCAGGCCTAGGCTTTCCAGCCCGGCCGCTTTCGGCAGCGCATCAACCGGGTCTGCGGAAGTCACGATCAGGCACTTGGCCTCGCCGGTCTCGGTATAGGGCAGGACCGGGGAGATCGAGCCACCGTATATATCGACATGGCCGCCGAGGAAGTTCTGAAGCGTCTCGCCGGCCCCGCCGAAGGGAATCGGGATCGCCTCGATGCCGCGCGCCTGAAAGATCCTCTCCGCGGCAAGCTGCATGGTACCGCCGATGCCGTCGTTTCCGTAG
Organism: uncultured Kiloniellaceae bacterium; assembly: GCA_964503295.1. Taxonomy (GTDB): domain Bacteria; phylum Pseudomonadota; class Alphaproteobacteria; order Kiloniellales; family Kiloniellaceae; genus CAZDBC01. The sequence goes on from CAZDBC010000043.1 coordinate 9,607, forward strand.
GTGTACTTGCCCGGATTGGCGGCGAGTTCGCCGAGAAACGCCTCGCCGGTTTCGGCCGGAAAATCTGCGGAGACGCACATCGTGTACGCCGTCTCGGAAGTCGACGCGATCGGGGTAAAGCTGTCCAGGTCGTAGGCAACGTTCTGCACTTGTGGGACCGTGGTGAGCGGGCTGTTCCATGTGGCGAGCAGCGCATAACCGTTCGGCTTCTCTTGCAGGAATTGGGTGACGCCGACCGAGCCACCGCCACCGGCGACATTGAGGACGGCAATGGAGGTGCCGAGCTCCTCCTCGAGCAACGTGGCAAGCTTGCGGGCACTGGTGTCTGTCCCGCCGCCCGCCGGCGCCGGCACCGTCACCTCGATCGTGCGTTCGGGATACTCTGCAGTCGCCGTACCGACCGAGAGTGCCAGCGCGGCGGCTCCAAGTAGAAATTTCTTCATGATTTCCTCCCTCTGATTTGTAAGTCCTCAGCCGATTCGGCTGCGATATCGGAACTGGTCTGCGCGTCCGGAGGCTATGCGCCATTCGACGGACCGACCGTCGACCGCGAAAGCGGTGCGCTCGATGATCGCGACGGGGTGGCCGGTGGCGACCTGCAGACGCTGCGCCGTCGTCTCGTCGGCACTTCCGAAACGCACTTCGTCTTCGGCGCGTGTCACGAAAACGCCGAAGCGGTCGAGATAGACGGGATAGAGCAGGGGGCCGAACTCGTCTTCCGGAATGGCCTCGAACCCCTCGAACCGCGCATGAGGGATGTAGATCTGTTCGGAGAGCAGCGGCCGTTCGGACAGGAAGCGCAGGCGCTCGATGCGGATGGCGTCGTCCGTGCCAAGGATACGAGCGACGTGCGCGGGTGCGGTGACGCGGGCGCGAGAGATCAGTCGACTCATCGGAATGTTCTTGTCGCCCGAGGGCCCGCGGATCTGAAAAAACCGGAAGAGCGTGGCGTCGAAAGCGGGCTTGCGCAGATAGGTTCCAGAGCCTTGGCGGCGCTCGAGCAGCCCTTCGTCGACGAGTTGCTGCAGGGCCTTCCGTACGGTTCCCACCGACAGCGCGTGTTCGCGCGCGAGGCGGTTTTCGGATGGCAGCGCCTCGTCAACGCTCCACTCGCCCGCCGCGATGCGCGCGGCCAGTGCATCGCGCAGGCGCAGATATGCAGGCAGCCTGTCGTCGATGACGCGCTCAGCCTCGGCCATTCACTGTCTCCTTCCGATGGGAGTTATGGAACGTTTGATCTCTACAGTCAACTGGTTCTATAAAGAAGTATATCACTTCACGGTACCCCATGATCGTCTTCGACTGCCATGCACATGTCTTCGAGACCGTCCCTCGGGTCTGTGCGGTCCGCTACCTGCCCACCGCGCCCGCGCCGCTCGATGCCTGGCTCGGGCTTCTCGAGCGCCATGGCATCGTCGGAGGCGTCCTTGTTCAGGTAAGTTTTCTGGGCGACGACAACTCCCAGCTCCTCAGCGCACTCGACAGGCTGGACCGGCGCCGATTCGCCGGCGTGGCGGTGCTCGGACATGAGCACAATGAGGCTGAACTGGCCCGCCTCACGGAGCGCGGCATAAAGGCGCTGCGCTGGAATCTCGTTGCCGGGGCGCCAATTCCCAATCCGGCCTCACCCGCAGTCCGCCGTCATCTCGACCGGCTCCGGGATTTCGGGATGCACCTGGAAATCCAGCTTGAAAGTGGGCGTCTTGCCGCCGTCCTGCCCGATCTCTTGAAGGCGGCCGGCACGCTTGTCGTCGACCACATGGGGCTGCCCTGCGCTCCGAGGGCCGAAGACGAGCCATGGCTAAAGACGCTCGAAAAGATGCGTGACCGCGACGGATTACATGTGAAGCTGAGCGCACCCTATCGCAGTGCTTATGACCCGAGAGAGAATGTCGATCGTTTGCTAGATCTCCTCCCCGGCAACCGCTTCATTTGGGGCAGCGATTGGCCACACACGCAGCACGAAAGCCGTGCGAGCTATTCCGGCTTACGCGATGAGATCGCAGACCGGATCGATGAAGCATCGGCGATCCTACATCTCTACGGCTTGCAGGTTCCGGACAACTGACCTGGCGGTTCTTGCGCCTGGCTCGTTCCAAAAGCGAGACCCAAGCCGAACAAAGCGCCGCCAAATTGCAACCCTCGAGGCATGCCACACAGTTAGTCAAGGGATAGGGCGCCTCACTGGACCAATGGAACCAGTGCAGCATGCGGCAACCGCAACGAACCGCCGCAATGTCGACACCAGGATGGGTAGGAGGGGCCGGACGCGACTTCGACTGCCAGGCGAAGTGGCGACCCGACCGATTTCCCCACCGCCCCACAGCCCTCTCACCGCCCTCCCTTGTCCCCGGCGGTTGCGGCCTTTATCTAGGGGGTGAACAGCAGATCCCCAGCATCGGGCATCCGGGCCGCGGCGTCCGGCGCCCCCGGAGAGCCAGCCCATGTCGGCGACCCACGAGACCAAGCTCCTGATCATCGGGTCGGGCGCGGCCGGCCTGACCGCGGCGATCTACGCCGCGCGCGCCAACCTGCAGCCGCTGCTGGTCCAGGGCCTGCAGCCGGGCGGCCAGATGACCATCACCACCGACGTCGAGAACTACCCCGGCTTCGCCGACGTCATCCAGGGCCCCTGGCTGATGGAGCAGATGCAAAAGCAGGCCGAGAACGTCGGCACCGCCTTCCGCATGGACCTGATCACCGAGGTCGACTTTTCGCGCCGGCCGTTCGTCTGCGTCGGCGACAGCGGCGAGCGCTACCGCGCCGAGGCGGTGATCGTCGCCACCGGCGCCCAGGCGCGCTGGCTCGGCCTGCCCAGCGAGCAGGCCTACAACGGCCGCGGCGTCAGCGCCTGCGCCACCTGCGACGGCTTCTTCTACCGCAACAAGGAGGTCGCGGTGGTCGGCGGCGGCAACACCGCGGTCGAGGAGGCGCTCTACCTCGCCAACATCTGCTCCAAGGTCACCCTGATCCACCGGCGCGACGAACTGCGCGCCGAGAAGATCATGCAGGAGCGCCTGTTCCGCCACCCCAAGGTCGAGGTGATCTGGGATTCGGTGGTCGAGGAGGTGCTCGGCGGCCCCGCCCCCATGGACGGCGTG
>CAZDBC010000044.1:0-12687 GCA_964503295.1 uncultured Kiloniellaceae bacterium
CCTCGACCTTGCCGACCAGGTCGGCGCCGACGTCGGCGCCCTTGGTGAAGATGCCACCGCCCAGTCGCGCGAAGATGGAGATCAGCGAGGCCCCGAAGCCGAGCGCGACCAGAGCGTCGACCAGGGTCCGCCCGCCGGTGTCGAGCCCCAGAAGGATCACGTAGTAGACGGCGACGCCGAGCAGCGCGAGGCCAGCCACCAGCATGCCGGTCACCGCGCCGGAACGAAAGGCGATCGCCAAACCCTCTGCCAAGCCCTTTCGCGAAGCCTCGGTGGTGCGGACGTTGGCCCGGACCGAGATCAGCATGCCGATGTAGCCGGCCATGCCCGACAGCACGGCACCGATCAGGAAACCAATGCCGACCAGCCAGCCGAGCGCGAAGGAGATCAGCAGGAAAATGACCACACCGACCATGGCGATCGTGCGGTACTGTCGGTTCAGATAAGCCTGCGCCCCTTCCTGGATCGCCGCCGCGATCTCCTGCATGCGCGCGTTGCCGGGGCTGGCCGAGAGTACGGAACGCGAGGCCCAGACGCCGTAGGCTACGGCGACCAGTCCGCAGGCGATGACAAAGATCAGTTCGATCTGCATGAAACTTCCCCTGATGCCCCACGGCCTTCGTCGGCAGGACGGACGAGCCGGCTGGCCAATTTATCCAGAGATGCGCGGCGACGCGCCGGACGGATTGTGCAGCTGCACAAAAAGCGCGCGGAAAATGCCAGAAGGCTCATGGGAAGGCAACCGCTTGTCGCCGACCCGCGCAACGCCCCCTCAGGCGGTCCGGGCGCTGCGCCGCAAGGCGAGCCAGAGTACGGCGGCGAGGGCCAGCAGGCTAGGTCCGACCACCGCCAGGTTCACCGACTGCCAGCCCAGTTGGCTGAACAGGGCCCCGGAGGTCAGGGCCGTGGTCGCCGTGGTCGCGAAGACCAGGAACTCGTTCAGCGCCTGGACCTTCGCCTTCTCGGCCGGCTGGTAGCTCTCGGTCAGCAGGGTCGTGCCGCCGACATAGAGAAAGTTCCAGCCGATGCCGAGCAGGATCAGCGCCAGCCAGAAGTGCAGCTCCGTGGTGCCCGAAAGATTGATGACGACGCAGAGCAGCAACAGCACCGCGCCCAAGGCCAGAACCGGCAGCAGTCCGAGGCGACGCACGAGGTGGCCGGTGAAAAAGGAAGGCCCGTACATCCCCACGACATGCCACTGAATGACGAATGCCGCGGATTCGAAGGGGTGTGCTGCAACCACCATGGCCAGCGGAGTCGCGGTCATGACGAGGTTCATGGAGCCGTAGCCGATCATCCCGCACAGCACGGCGACCAGAAAGACCGGCTGCCGCGCAATGGCCCCGAGCGGCCGGCCGGCACTCAGGCGCTCGGCCGCATCCGGGCGCCCGAGAGTGAGACCCTGGGCCAGCAGGAGCGTGGACCCGGCGAGCAGCGAAAGCGCCAGGAAACCGCCGGCGAATTCCAGCCCGGGCAGCAGATCGCGCGTCCAGCTCGCGACTTGCGGGCCGAGAAAGGCGGCGACCAGGCCGCCGGCCATGACCAGCGAGATGGCCCGGCTGCGGAAGGCGTCGCTGGCCGCGTCCGCGGCGGCGAAGCGATAATAGAAGGCCACGGCGGTGAAGCTGCCGAACAGCCAGGCCCCGGCACAGAGCAGCCAGAAAGAGGATTGCCAGACCGCCGCCGCGCAGACGAGCCCGCCCAGGACCCCGACGACCGCACCGACCGAAAAGCCGAGGCGGCGGCCGAACCGCTTCATGAAGAAGGAGGCCGGGGCCGTGGTCGCCATGGTGGCGAGAAACTGGATCGCCAGCGGCAGGGTCGCGAGGCTCTTGTCCTCGGCCAGGGCGTGCCCGACCAGCGCGCTGATCGTGATCATCAGCACCGAGCAGCTCATGGCCAATGCCTGGCACGCAGCCAGCAGGGCGACATTGCGCCGCATCGCTGGCGGTCTGCGCGATTCGCTCGGCTGCTCCATGGCGCCGACCATACGGCTCCAGGAACGCGAGACAATATCCGTGTGCGAATGGCGGTTATGCGTCGCCGGCCATACCCCGACTGGCGCGAAGATGGAACGAGCGTCAGGTGACCGGGCTGGGCACCCGCCGGTCGACCTCGCGAAGGGTCAGGCCGCGCACGGCGGATGCGCCAAAGCGCTCCCGCACCACTTGCAGCAGACGCCGCTGCACCAGCGGGCCGGTCAGGCCGTCTTCCTGAACGAAGCGTCGGGCAAAAAGGGCGTGCAGTTCGGTGACCACGACGTCACGCAGCCGCGCCCGGTTGCGCTTGATCTCGATCGCAGCCGCCTCGCTCGGCACCTCCAGGGTCAATGTCAAGGTCAGATGATAGGTGACCCGGCTCTCATAAACGACTGGCATGACGAGGTTTTCGATTGTCACGAACTCCGGGTGCGCGACCGCCTCGCCCTGCCCCTCGGCGGCCGCCGGATCGGTCAGCAGCGGGCGCAGGTAGAAGACCCAGGCCGCCGCCGCGCCACCCGAGACCATGGCGAGAATCGCCAGAAGGACCAGGAGCCTTTTCATCGCCATCGCCTGATTGCCGCGGGCAGGCCGACCGGCCGGGCCGGCGGCGCTGGACCCAGGACCAAAGAGTCGGCCAGGGGCGTGAATTTGGCGTTAACCCTGCGCCTTGCGTCGCCTGTCGTGCGCCTCGCGCTCAGAAGTGGCGCCAGCCGCCCGGCCCAAGGGCGCGCGGGCGCCCCGTACTGTCCAGGACGCGGACCTGCCCCGGACCGCCGGCGGAGGGCGGACTCATGTGGCCGATGCGGGTGAGCGGAAGGTCGAGCCGGCGCGACAGAACGGCGATTTCCTCCGCCCGGGACGGCGGCACGGCGAACAGGAGCTCGTAGTCGTCGCCGCCGGTCAGTATCCTCGTTTCGAGGCCGTGGTCGCGCCGCAAGGCGGCGCCGACGGCACCCGACAGCGGCAAGGCATGGATGGCGACCTCGGCATCGAGACGCGAGCCGGCCGCGATGTGTTCGAGATCGCCGATCAGGCCGTCCGAGATGTCGATCGCGGCCGAGGCGAGACCTTCGGCAAGCAGCGCCTGGCCGAGTTCGAGACGTGGCTCCGGCAGCCGATAGCGCTGCACGAGGGCGGACGCCGCCGACTCTTCGAGCCCGATAAGGTCGCCCTTCAGCACCAGCAGGCCGAGCGCGGCATCGCCCAGGGTTCCAGAAACGAAGAGCACGTCGTCGGCGCGCGCGCCGTCGCGCCTGAGCGCCTGGCCGCGCGGCGCCTCGCCGAGAGCGGTCAGGGTCATGACCGGCGGGCCGGGGGTTTTCGTGATGTCGCCGCCGATCAGGGTGACCCCGAAGATCTCCTGGTCGGCGGCCAGACCGCCGGCGAACGCTTCGAGCCAACCGGCCTCGACCTGCCCGGTAAGCGCCAGGGTCAGGACGTAGGCGCGCGGGACGGCGCCCATCGCCGCGAGGTCCGAGAGGTTCCGACGCAACAGCTTGCGCGCGACCAGGTCGGGCGGATCATCCGGGAGATAGTGGACCGACTCGACCGCGGCATCGACCGTGACGACCAGGCTGCGGTCGGGCGGCAGGTCGAGCAGCGCGGCGTCGTTGTGCAGGCCGTATGCGAGCGGCGCGTCTCCCGCCAGCGGCGCGAAGTAGCGCTCGATGATCTCGAACTCGCCGCCCGGCGAAGGTCCGGTCATGTCCCCTCCCCGGCCCCGGCTATACGGCCGGCGGAGGTTCGCGCGGAAACTCCTCCACCCGGAGATGCCGGGCGATCCGGTCGAGCACGCCGTTGACCATGGCCGGCTCCTTGCCCCCGAAGAAGGCATGCGCGAGGTCGAGATATTCGGAGATGATCACCTTCGCCGGTACGGCAGGCAGCGAGGTCAATTCGTAGGTGCCGGCCCGCAGCAGGAGGAGGAGCAGGGTCTCCAGGCGTTCCACCGGCCAGTCCTCGTCGAGCACCGCGGCGAGCATGTCGTCGAGATCTTCCCGGTTCTCGCTCGTGCCGCGCACCAGTTCGCGAAACAGCGTCCGGTCGATATCGCCGAGGCGCAGACCGTCGATCTCTTCGGCCACGCGATGGCGCAGGAATTCCTCGATCACCTGATCGACCTGCGCGTTTGTGATGTGGAGTTGATAGAGCGCCTGAAGGGCCAGCAAGCGGGCGGCCGAGCGCGCCGCCCCGGCGCCCTTGCGGCGCGCGGCCGCGGCGGCCTTCTGCCTGGCCGAAGTCGGCAACTGGGAATCGATCATGGCGCCCTGTATCACCGCGGAAAGAGCCGGAAGCGCTGCTTGATCTCGAGCATTCGCAGGCAGGCGCGCGCCGCGTCGCCGCCCTTGTTCTTCTGATCCACGGCGGCCCGGGCCCAGGCCTGCTCGCGGGTCTCGCAGGTCAGAATGCCGTAGCCCATGGCCAGCGTGTAGCGCACGGCGAGATCCTGGATCTGGCGCGCACTCTCGGCACAGATATAGTCGTAATGTGTCGTCTCGCCGCGGATCACGCAACCAAGGGCGAGGTAGCCGTCAAAGCGGCGTCCGCCCGAGTAGAAGTCGAACGAGCGCACGGCCATCTTGATCGCGGCCGGGATCTCGAAGGCGCCGGGAACCGAGACCGTCTCGTAGCTGGCACCGCCAGCCTCCAGTTCCGCGGTCGCCCCGCGCAACAGTTCATCGGCAATGTCGTCGTAAAAGCGCGCCTCGACGATCAGGATGTGCGGCTGCGCGGTCATGCGTCGGGCGGAATCGGCCGCTGGCCGACGATGCGCAGGTCGTAGCCTTCAAGGCCCACGATCGTCTTGGGGGTGTTCGACAGCAGGATCATCTTGCGCACACCGAGGTCGAGGAGGATCTGCGCCCCGACCCCATAGTCGCGCAGTTCGTCGGTCTTGGCAGCGGCATCGCCAGTACGCGAGCGTATGCTCTCGGAAAGGCTGGTCGGCATGGGTTCGCGGATCAGCACCACCAGCCCGCGTCCGGCCCGGCCGATCATGCGCATGGCACGCTGCAGCTCGCCCGCCTTGCCCCCGGTGGTATCGCCGAGCACATCGGTCAGAACGTTAAGCGCGTGCATGCGCACCAGGAGCGGTTCGTCGCCGCTCAGATCGCCCTGCCACAGCGCGATGTGCTCGGCGTAGCTCTGGGTATTGACGTAGAGAGCCAGCTTGAAGCGGCCGCCGAAGCTGCTCCCGATCTCCGTCTCCAGCCGGCGCTCGACGATACGGTCGTAGCGGCGCCGATAGGCGATCAGATCGGCAATGGTCGCAATCTTGAGGCCGTGGCGCTGGGCGAAGGCAATGAGGTCGTCGCGCCGCGCCATGGAGCCGTCGTCGTTCATGATCTCGCAGATCACGCCGGCGGGAATGAGGCCGGCCAGGCGCGCGATGTCGACCGCCGCTTCGGTGTGGCCCGTGCGCACCAGCACGCCGCCGTCGCGCGCCTGCAAGGGAAAGACATGGCCTGGCGACACGATGTCGTCCGCCCCCTTCGACGGATCGATGGCGGTGGCAATGGTGCGCGCCCGGTCGGAGGCGGAGATGCCCGTGGTGATGCCCTCGCGCGCCTCGATCGAGACCGTGAAGTTGGTCGCCAGCCGCGACTGGTTCTTCTGCGCCATCAACGGCAGATGAAGCTCCTCGATGCGCTCGCGGGTCATGGCGAGGCAGATCAGGCCGCGGCCGTACTTGGCCATGAAGTTGATCGCCTCGGGCGTCGCCATCTGGGCCGGGATCACGAGGTCGCCTTCGTTCTCCCGTTCCTCGTCGTCGACCAGGATGAACATCCGCCCGTTGCGGGCCTCCTCGATGATCTCCTCGGCCGGCGACACCAGGTCGGCGAAGGTGGTGCGCCAAGGCTCCTTGGCAAGGCTGCTCATCGGCTGTCATCCCTTGCGCCGTCATCGGCCGGGCCCGGTATTGAACCGGCCGTCAGCAGGCGCCGAACGTAGCGCGCCAGCAGGTCGATTTCCACATTGACCCGTGCGCCTGCCTCGAGGCTGCCGAAGGTGGTCACCTCGAAGGTGTGGGGAATGATGTTGACCCCGAAGCGCGCCCCGTCAACCTCGTTCACGGTCAGCGACACGCCGTCGAGCGCGACCGAGCCCTTGGGCGCAATAAATCCGGACAGCTCCGCCGGAACCTCGAAGCGAAAGCGCCAGGACCCGCCCTCGGACCGCCGGTCGAGAACCCGCGCCACGCCGTCGATATGGCCGGTGACCAGATGGCCGCCCAGTTCGTCGCCGAGGCGCAGCGCGCGCTCGAAATTGACCGGCGTGCCGGTCCGCCAGCTGCCGAGGGTGCTGCGCGAGAGGGTTTCGCCGGAAACGTCGACCGCGAACCACTGTGGCCCCTTGTCGACCACGGTCAGGCACACGCCTGAACAGGCCACCGACGCCCCCACCGCCAGCTCCGCCGGGTCGTAGCGGGTCTCGAAGCGGAACCTGCGGTCGGCCCGGTCCTCGATCGCGGCGACGCGGCCGAAATCCGTGACAATGCCCGTGAACATGCCGTTCTTGTTCAGCCGCCTGCGGCCGCTGCGGCCGGAGACAGAAGTGAAAACGCGACGGCGATCCGTCTTCCCGCAGCGCCGAAAGGCAGCGTCCGCTGAAAGACGTAAGCGGGAAAGATCAGCAGGTCTCCCGCGGCGGGCTGGATCCTAACGGTCGAGAGGTCTCCCGCAGGCGCGAAGTCCGGCCCCGGATTGCCGAACTCGATCGCCCCGGCCTCGGGATCGGCGGGATCGGCCGGCGCCGGAACGACGCAATAGATGCCCGAGAGCCAGCCGGCTGGATCGATGTGCGGCTCCAAAGTGCCGCCCGCCTCGAGGATCGTTGCCCAGCAGGACAGCTCGTAATCCCGCGGCACCGCGCGCCAGTAGTCGCCGCGATCCGCGGCCTCGGCCAGGAGGGCATCGAGCTCGCCGCGCAGGCCGGCAATCAGGGCGGCAACGGCGGGGCCGATGGTCGGGCCCAGACGCCCGCTCTGCCAGCCGCCGCGGACCGGCGAGCGCGGCGGATCGCGCATCAGGCTCGGATGGCCGGCGATCTCCTCGGCCAGGGCCTGGAAGAAACCGCCGGCGTCTTCGAACCCGGCTGGCGGCGGTGGCCGACGGCTGACCACGTCGCGGCGGACCTCGCGACGCGGCGCGGTCTCGGCGGGCTCCGCGACAATCGTCCGGTAGGCGAGCGCACGGCGATGATGGGGTGCGGCGGCCAGCGCCCGCTGCAGAGGCTCCAGGGCCTTCTCTCCCTGCCCGGCCCTCAGGAGCGTAGCGGCAAGATCGGTCAACGCGTCCGGATCGCCCGGCAGCAGCGCCAGCACGGCGCGGTAGCGCTCCAGCGCCGCGGCCGGCTCGCCGCGCTCGATGAGCGCGTGTCCCATCGAGGTCAGGAGACCCGGCTCGTTCGGATGGCGCTCGAGCGCTGCCGTCAAGGTCTTCACGGCGGCATCCGCCTGACCGTGGTCGCGCTGCAGATCGGCCAGGCGCCGCCAGGTCCAGACCAGTCCCGGCCCCAGCTCGGCCGCGCGAGCGAAGTCAGCCAGGGCGTCGTCGAAGCGGCCGAGCATCTCGTTCAGCAGACCGAGATTGTGGTGGGCGAGAGCGAGCCGGGGATCGGCCGCGATCGCCGCCTCCAGGGCGCGGCGGGCGGTCTCGAGATCGCCCTCCTGCAGGGCCAGGCTGCCGAGGTTGTTCTGGGCCAGGGCGTGGCCGTCGTCGATCGCGACGACGGCGCGATAGCTCTCCATAGCCTCGGCCGTGCGCCCCGCGGCCTCGAGCAGAACGCCCAGATCGTAGTGGGCGACCGCAAGATTGGGATCGAGCTGGAGGGCCCGCCGAAAGCAGGACTCCGCCTCGCTCGTCGCGTCCTGGCCCATCAATGCGCTGCCCAGGTTGAGCCAGGCGGCGGCGCGGTCTGGCTCGAGCTCGGTCAGACGGCGGAAGCATTCCGCGGCGGCGCCGTGATCCCCGGCCGCGCCGCGCAACCGGCCCAGCCGGTCGAGCAGGCGCGCCGAGTCCGGCCGGCCACGCAGAAGCTGGGCGCAGATCTCGGCCGCCTCGTCGAGACGGCCAAGCGCCTCCAAGGCGGAGCTCAGATTGGTCAGAGCGATCTCGTGGTCGGGCGCGATCTCCAGCGCCCTCCGGTAGCTCGCCACCGCCCGCTCCTCCTGCCCCTTCATGCGCAGGGCGCTGCCCAGATTGCAGTGCGCGTCGGCGTGGCGCGGATCGATCTCGAGGGCCCGGCCGTAGCTGGCGATCGCCGCATCGAGCTGGCCCAACGCGCGTTGCGCCTCGCCGAGATTGGTCAGGAAGACCGCCTGGTCGCCTTTGAGGGCCACGGCGCGCGCGATCAGGTCACAAGCCGCGTTCGGGTCGCCGCCCTGCAGCGCGACCAAGCCGCGCAGGTGCAAAGCGTCGGGCTGGTCGGGATGTTCGCTCAGGATGCGGTCGTAGAGCGCCTGCGCGGCCGAGAGGTCGCCGGCCCGGTGACGCTCTACGGCCTCGCGCAGCGCTGCCTTGATGGTCTCGCTGGGTTCCTGTCCTGTCCGCTCCATGAGTCCGCCGCCTCGCGTGTCGTCGGCTGCGCCCGCGGCTCACGCGCCGCCAGGCTCCCGTAGCCGTTCATAATATTCGACGAGGTCATCGCCGATCGGCGCGCGAGCGGTCAACCCAAATCGTGGCGCCAGTCGCAGCGCCTCCAGGCCAAAGCCCGCGACGGCGGGGCGCCCGTCGCCGCCGAGCAGCAGAGGCGCGCGAAACCAGACGAGGCGGTCGACCAGGTCGCGCGCAAGCAAAGCCGCGGCCAGATGGCCGCCGCCTTCGACCATTACCCGGCTCAACCCGCGCCGGCCGAGTTCGGACAGAACCTGGGTTAGATCGAGCCGCCCGTCCCGCCCCGCGCCGATCACCGCCAGCTCGACGCCCGCCGCGCGGTAGGCCTGCATTCGGTCTCCGGGATTGTCGTCCAGAGTGAAAAGCAGGGTAGGCCGCGCGACGGCATCGGCCACGAGCCCGTGGGTCAGCGGCACGCGCAGCCGACCGTCGAGGAGAACGCGCAACGGCCGGCGATGGGCAAGGCCCGGGAGCCTGACGTCGAGACGCGGATTGTCGGCCACCGCTGTGCCGCTGCCGACCAGGACCGCGTCGTGCTCAGCACGCAGGACATGCGCCAGGGCGCGGGCCTGCGCCCCGGTGATCCAGCGGCTCTCACCGCTCGCCGTCGCGATCCGCCCGTCCAGACTCGTCGCAAGCTTCAGCGTGACAAGCGGCCGGCCGGCCCCCTGTCGCAGCAAATAGCCGGCGTTGATCGCGCCCGCCTCGGCCGCGCAGAGCCCCACCTCGACGGCAATCCCGGCCTCGCGCAGGCGCGCGAGTCCCCTGCCCGCGACGCGCGGATCCGGATCCTCCAGGGCGACCACGCAGCGGCCGATCCCGGCGGCGACCAGGGCCTCGGCGCAGGGCGGCGTACGGCCGTGATGGGCGCAGGGCTCGAGCGTGACGTAGGCCGTCGCGCCGCGCGCGCGGTCTCCCGCATGGCCCAGCGCTTCGGTTTCGGCGTGAGGCCGCCCGCCCGGCCGGGTCGAGCCGCGGCCGACGACGCGCCCTTCGGCCACCAGCACGCAGCCGACCGCGGGGTTGGGCGCAACCTGGCCTAGGCCGCGACGGGCCAGAGCGAGCGCAGCCAGCATGTGGGCCCGGTCACCGTGGCTGCCGTCTCGGCCCGTCATCCGGGGACAACCTCCGGGCAAAGAACGGGGCGCCCGTCAGTCGCCCTCGCCGAGCTTGCCGATGAACTCTTCAAAGTCGCGCGCTTCGCGAAAGTTTCGATAGACCGAGGCGAAGCGTACATAGGCGACCTGATCGAGGGTTCCCAGCGCATCCATCACCAACTCGCCGATCAGCTTGCTCGGGATCTCGCTCTCGCCCGAGGATTCGAGCCGACGGACGATGCCGTTGACCACCCGTTCGAGCCGTTCGCTCTCGACCGGGCGCTTGCGCAGGGCGATGGTCATGGAGCGCAACAGCTTCTCGCGATCGAAAGGCTCGCGCTGCCCGGTCTCCTTCACCACGGTCAGTTCGCGCAACTGAACGCGCTCGAACGTCGTGAAGCGCGCGCCGCAGTTCGGGCACTGACGGCGGCGGCGGATCGCCGAGTTGTCCTCGGTCGGCCGCGAGTCCTTCACCTGGGTATCTTCGTTGCCGCAAAACGGACAGCGCATTCGCCCCCTCCCGGTCCGGTCGTCGTTCCCCTGCCCGAACCGACGAACTCAAAGTGTTCCACCTCGTCGCGCGCGTCCCGGAAGGATCCGGGACGGGCGGTCGGCGCCCCCCCTGCCGCCCGCCCGGCAAAGCCCGCGCTAGAGGTCCGGGTAGATCGGAAAACGCGCACAGAGTGCGCGCACCTCTTCTCGAACCTCGGTCTCGACGGCGGTGTTGTCGTCGCGATTGGCGACCAGGCCGTCAAGCACGCGCGTAATCAGCGCGCCGACCTGTTCGAACTCCGTCTGGCCGAAGCCACGCGTGGTCGCCGCCGGCGTGCCAAGGCGAATCCCCGAGGTGACCGTCGGCTTTTCGGGGTCGAAGGGCACGCCGTTCTTGTTGCAGGTAATCCCGGCGCGATCGAGGCTCTTCTCGGCAATGTTACCGGTCAGGCCCTTCGGGCGCAGGTCGACCAGCATGAGATGGGTATCGGTGCCGCCGGTCACGATGTCGCAGCCGTTGTCCCGAAGCACCCTGGCCAGCGTCCTGGCATTGTCCACGACACGTTGGGCGTAGACCTTGAATTCCGGCTTCAGGGCCTCGCCGAAGGCGGCCGCCTTGGAGGCGATCGCGTGCATGAGAGGCCCGCCTTGCAGACCCGGAAAGGCGGCCGAGTTGATCTTCTTGCCGAGCTCGGGATCGTTCGACAGCACCATGCCGCCGCGGCCGGCGCGCAGCGTCTTGTGCGTGGTCGTTGTCACCACGTGCGCGTGCGGCAGGGGGCTCGGATGCACGCCGGCCGCCACGAGGCCTGCGAAATGCGCCATGTCGACCAGGAAGAAGGCCTCGACCTCGTCGGCGATCGCCCGGAAGCGCGCGAAATCGATGTGGCGCGGATAGGCCGAGCCGCCGGCGATGATCAGCTTCGGCCGATGCTCCCGGGCCAGGCGCGCGACCTCCTCGTAGTCGATCAGCCCGTCGTCGCGTCGAACGCCGTAGGTCACCGCGTCGAACCACTTGCCCGACAGGTTGGGCGGCGCCCCGTGGGTGAGATGCCCGCCGGCGGAGAGCGCAAGTCCCATGATCGTATCGCCCGGCTGCAGCAGGGCGAGCATGACGCACTGGTTCGCCTGGGCCCCGGAATGCGGCTGCACGTTGGCGAAGCTGCAGTCGAAAAGCTTCTTGGCGCGCTCGATGGCGAGCCGCTCGGCCACGTCGACATACTCGCATCCGCCATAGTAGCGCCGCCCGGGGTAGCCTTCCGCGTACTTGTTGGTCAGCACCGACCCTTGCGCCTCGAGCACGGCGCGCGAGACGATGTTCTCCGAAGCGATGAGCTCGATCTGCTCCTGCTGCCTGCGCAACTCGTCGCGGATCGCCGCATAGAGCTCGGGATCGGTCTCCTTGAGTCCGGCGGTGAAGAAGTCGCCTTCCTGCGACGAAGAGGCGGCCCTCGGCGCAGCCGTCGTCACGCTATCCATGCTTTCGTCTCCCCGTCACCCGAGCTTTTCGACGCGCCGGAGATGGCGGCCTCCGGCGAACTCCGTGGTCAGAAACATCCTGAGGCAGTCCTTGGCAACCTCTTCGCCAAGCAGCCGTGCACCCAGGGCCAGCACATTGGCATCGTTGTGTTCGCGCGCCAGCCGCGTCGAGGTCTCGTCGTGGCACAGTGCCGCGCGCACGCCGCCGTGGCGGTTGAGCGCGATCGAAATCCCGATGCCCGTGCCGCAAACGGCCACCCCGCGCTCCGCCCGCCCCTCGGTGATCGCCACGCCGAGCGCATGTCCATAGTCCGGGTAGTCGACGGACTCGATGCTGTCGGTGCCGAGATCGAGCACCTCCTGGCCCATCGCCTCAAGTTCCTTTATCAGGAGCGATTTGAGGTGAAAACCGGCATGATCGGAGACGATGGCGATCGGTTTTGCGGCCATGTTCCTGCGCGCGACGGGGACGAAAAACGGCTGGGGACGCTACCATATGTCGGCGCGAGATGGGAAGCGTCCACAAGCTGTCGCGTTGCGGAAGCCGCTCCCCGCCAAGCCTCCCAACGGCCGCCGGCCGCGCTGACGCTTTCAACAGAGCGAAGAAAAGACGCCGGTGCAGTAACGCGGGAACAGAGCCAGGGATCGGCCCACCGCGAACGCTGAAAAGGAATCATGGTTAATAGTAATGGTGAAAATTTTAATCAATTGACTTTATCTTTGTACATGGGCAGATTGCCGGCTCTTCGGGGTAAGCACGGGTCAGTCAAATGAACGACAACTTCAAGGCAAGGGTTTCTTCGGATCAACTTCTGCGCATGACGACGCAGGTGGTTTCCGCCTATGTACAGAATAATCCTCTGGCGAGCAACGATTTGCCCGGGGTGATCAATACTGTGCACAGTTCGCTCGCGGAGCTGCAGGGACTGCCGCCCAACAAGGTCGAACCGCAGAAGCCGGCCGTCCCGCCGCGCAAGTCGATTACGCCGGACTATCTCATTTGTCTGGAGGACGGCCGCAAGC
>CAZDBC010000045.1:0-12629 GCA_964503295.1 uncultured Kiloniellaceae bacterium
ATCTTCATCTTCGCGACCACCGAGATTCGCAAGGTGCCGGTCACCATCCTGTCGCGCTGTCAGCGCTTCGACCTGCGCCGGGTCGCCGCCGACGAGCTGGCGGCGCATTTTCAGCGTATCCTGGAGAAGGAGGAGGTCTCCGCCAGCCCCGAGGCGATCGCCATGATCGCGCGTGCCGCCGACGGCTCGGTGCGCGACGGTCTCTCGCTGCTCGATCAGGCGATCGCACTGGGCGGCGGCAAGGCGATCGACGCCCAGCAGGTGAGCGAGATGCTCGGTCTTGCCGACCGCACGCGCACCTTCGACCTCTTCGATTCAGTCATGGCCGGGCGCGCGCCAGAGGCTCTGGCCCTGCTGGAGGATCTGCACGCTGCCGGCGCCGATCCGGCGGTGGTGCTCGAAGACCTGCTCGGGCTGACCCATTTCCTGACCCGTGCCAAGCTGGTGCCTTCGGTACTCGAGGGGCCCGACCTGCCCGAAGCGGAGCGGGCCCGCGGCCGGACCATGGCCGACCGCCTGAGCCTTGCCGCGCTGGCGCGCGCCTGGCAGATGCTGCTGCGCGGGCTCGAAGAGACACGTGCCGCCCCGTCGCCGCAGCAGAGCGCCGAGATGGCGCTGATCCGCTTGATCTACGCCAGCGAGCTGCCCGCCCCGGCCGAGCTGATCCGACAGTTGCGCGGGGAAACCGACGAGGCTGCCCCCGAACCTCCGGCGCACCTCTCGGCGGACGATGGATCCCGGCAGACGGGCGGCGATGCCGGCGCGCCGGCCCTTGCGGAGGACCGGGTTGTCGGACGGCCGCGCGCGGAGGTGAGCGGCCGGGAATCCGGGGCCACCTCGGCGCGCCTCGCGGCAGACCGACCGGAGGGCATGCTGGCGCGCGAGCTCTCGCCACTGGAGGATGCCGAACCCGATGCTCGCGGCGAGGCGGCCACCGCAACCGAGAGCGAATCGGCCGGGGGGGCGACGCGTGTCGAATCCTTGGCCGACGTGGTCGCGCTCGCGCGCCGGCACCGCGAGGTCGCTTTGGCCAACCACCTCATGGACGATGTCCATCTCGTTGCCTTCGAAACGGGCCGGATCGAGATCCGGCCGGGCAGCCATGCCCCCAAGGACTTGGCTGGTCAACTCGGCCGCCTGCTGGAAGACTGGACGGGCGAGCGCTGGATTGTGACCATATCGCGCGACGGCGGCGCGCCGACATTGCGTGCCCAGAGCCGTGCGGAGGACGAGGCCCGCCGCGCCGAGTTGGCGCAGCACCCCCTGATTCGGGCCGTGTTCGAGCATTTCCCGGGAGCGGAGATCACCGGTTGGCGCGAGGCGGCAGGCCCGGCGGCCGACAGCAATTCCGACAAGCGAAAGGATCGCGAATGAAGAACCTCGGCCAGATGATGAAGCAGGCGCAGGAGATGCAGGCCAAGATGGCCGAGCTTCAGGACAGCCTTTCGGAGCTGTCGATCGAGGGCAGCGCCGGCGGCGGCATGGTGCGTGTTACGCTGAACGGCAAGGCGGAGATGCGGGCAATCAAGATCGATCCGGCGCTGGTCGATCCGGCGGAGGTCGAGGTCCTCGAGGATCTCATCGTTGCCGCCAGCAACGACGCCAAGGCCAAGGTCGAAAGCCGGGTGCAGGAGGAGACCCAGAAGCTCATGGGCGGCCTTCAGTTGCCGCCCGGCATGAAGCTGCCGTTCTGAGCCGTAACCGGGATGGGGCCTCGGTGCCGCCGGGCGTCTCCGGCGACCGCTGAAGGCCCGTGCACGCCCGTCGAGCCATGCCGGCCAACGATATCGAGAATCTGATCCAGCTGTTCGCACGCCTGCCCGGCCTGGGTCCGCGTTCGGCCCGTCGTGCCGTTCTGCAGCTTTTGCAAAAGCGCGAGGTGCTGCTGGAGCCGCTGACCGCGGCCCTGCAGAGAACGGCGCAGAACGCCCGTTTGTGCAGTATCTGCGGCAATCTCGATATCTCCGACCCCTGCCATATCTGCCGCGATCCGCGGCGCGACGAGGGGCTGCTGTGCGTCGTCGAGCAGGTCGGCGATCTTTGGGCGATCGAGCGCTCCGGTGCCTTTACCGGCCGCTATCATGTGCTGGGCGGAACGCTGTCGGCGCTCGATGGCCGCGGACCCGAACAGCTACGCATCGATGCCCTCGTCCGCCGTGTCGGCGAGGCGGGCATCGGCGAGGTGATCCTGGCCCTGAGCGCGACGGTCGACGGGCAGACCACGGCGCATTTCATCGCCGAACGTCTGGCCGGGCTCGATGTCAAGGTGTCGCGGCTGGCCCACGGCGTGCCGGTCGGCGGCGAGCTCGACTATCTGGACGACGGGACGTTGAGCGCGGCGCTGGGTGCGCGCAGGCCTCTGTGACCTCGCCGGCGCCCTGCGCGATCCGGGGATGGGCCGACCAGTCGGCGCGATAGAATCACCATCGGAAACTCCCCGTCTCCCCCGACGGCGAGTTCACAGGTTCATTGGCCCAGAAATCCTATGGAGAAAGCCGCGATGTCCGTTCTTTCGCTCCGGCCGCATCATGCGCGGCCCGTCGCCGCTTGTTTCGCGCTGGCCGCCCTGCTGGCCGGCAGCCTGCCCGGAGCCGTTCCCGCCGCCGAGCTGCAGCGGATCGGCGCGGACTCGCGCCGGGATCTGGTCGTCACGGTCTACAACCAGGATCTGGCCCTGATCAGCGAACGACGCGAAGTCGATCTTGCCCCTGGCCGCAACAGGCTCGCCCTGGACGGGGTCAGCGACCAGCTGCAGCCTGAGACGGTCCTTCTCGGTGGCCCGGGCTTCGAGCTGCTGAGCCAGAGCTACAGCACCGATCTGGTGACGCCCCAGCGGCTGCTCGAGGCGGCAGTCGGCAAGACCGTGGAACTGGTGCGCATCGACCCGGCGAGCGGCAAGGAGCTTCGCGTCGAGGCCGAGTTGCTGTCGGTGGCGCAGGGACCGGTGCTTCGGGTCGGCGACCGGATCGAGACCGCGCCGCCGGGCCGCATCGTCTTCAGGGAAATGCCGGAAGGCCTGTTCCGCCGGCCGACCCTCCTGTTCGAGCTGGACAGCGCGGACGGCGGCGCGACCGGACTCGACCTGCGCTACCTGACCGGCGGCCTGTCGTGGCGCGCGGACTATGTCGCGCGCCTGAACGAGTCGGGCGACCGTCTCCGGCTGGCCGGCCTGGTCACCTTGACCAACGGCACCGATCTCGCGTTCGAGGGGGCGGTCCTGCGCCTCGTCGCGGGAGAGGTAAGCCGGGCCGGACCGGGCGTTCCACGACCGGAGGCCATGGTCATGGACATGGCCGTGCGATCTGCGGCCGCGCCGAGGCAGATGCCTGAGGCGCGAGCCGCGGCGGACCGCTATCTCTACGAGCTGCCGCGGCCGATCGACCTCGGGCGCAACGAGACCAGGCAGGTGCCGCTGCTGGAAGCCGACGAGGTGACGGTCACGCAGAGCTACCGCTTTCCCGACCTGGTCTCGGCCCAGCCTTCCAACGGCGAGATCGGGCCGATCCACGCCGAACTTCTGCTGACCCTGGAGAACGAGGCGGCGCAGGGCCTCGGTCGGCCCTTGCCGGCCGGTGCGGTACGGGTCTATCAGCCGATCGCCGGCGGCGGCGAGATCTTCGCCGGGGCCGACGAGATCGGCCATGCCGCCGAGGGCGAGTCGCTCGAACTGCGCCTCGGCCGGGCCTTCGACGTTACGGCGCGCGCCCGGCACACCGGCTTCGAGAGGCTCTCCGACCGCAGCTTCGAGAGCGCGCAGGAGATCGTGGTGGAGAACGCGAAAGGCCGGCCGGTGACGGTCGAGATCGCGGGCAGCTTCCCGAACGGCTGGCGCATCGTAGAGGAATCGGTGCCGCACGTGCGCGAGGGCGGCAACCGGGTGGCCTGGACCCTCGAGGTGCCGGCCGGCGGGTCGGCGACGCTGCGCTACCGTGTGCGGGTCGCCAACTGACCGCCGCCCGGCCCGTCAGGGCTTCGCGTAAAGCTGGTTGATCCCGCTGACCACGGCGCGCAGGGTCGCGGTCACGATGTTGGGATGCATGCCGACGCCCCAGAGCTTGCGTCCGCCGGGGCCGGAGAGCTCGACGTAGGAGACGGCCGAGGCATCCTCGCCGCCGCCCATCGCGTGCTCCTGATAGTTCAGGACGGTCACCTCGTAGCCGCAGTTCTTGCGTAGCGCGTCCACGAAGGCGGCGACCGGCCCGTTGCCCCGGCCAACGATGTCCCGTTCCTCGCCCTCGTGCCGCACCTTGGCGGTCAACTGGCGCATCTCGGTGGCGTGGGTCTCGGGCACGCTGTGATACTGGATGACCTCGATCGGCGAGGTCCGCTCCAGGTAGGTTTCGCGGAAGGCGCGCCAGATCTCCTCGGCGGTGATTTCCTTGCCGGTCGTGTCGGCGATCTCCTGGACCACCTGGGTGAAGGCGATCTGCAGGGGACGCGGAAGGTCCAGCCCGAAGTCGCGCTGCAGCAGGTAGGAGACGCCGCCCTTTCCGGACTGGCTGTTGACTCGGATCACCGCTTCGTAGGTACGCCCGATGTCTTGCGGGTCGATCGGCAGGTAGGGCACCTCCCAGAGGCCGCTGTTGCTCTGCTTGATGGCCCGCATGCCCTTGCTGATGGCGTCCTGATGCGAGCCCGAGAAGGCGGTGAACACGAGTTCGCCGGCGTAGGGATGGCGCGGATGGACCGGCAGCTGGTTGCAGTACTCGGCGGTCGCCCGCAGCGCGTCGATGTCGCGCAGATCGAGGCCGGGATCGACGCCCTGGGTGAAGAGATTGAGCGCCAGGGTCACGACGTCGACGTTGCCGGTGCGCTCGCCGTTTCCGAACAGCGTGCCCTCGATGCGTTCGGCGCCGGCCATGACGCCGAGCTCGGCCGCGGCGACGCCGGTGCCCCGGTCGTTGTGCGGATGCAGGCTGAGCACGATACTGTCGCGCTTGCGCACGTTCCGGTGGAACCACTCGATCTGGTCGGCATAGATGTTCGGCGTCGACATCTCGACCGTGGCCGGCAGATTGATGATGGTCTTGCGCTCAGGCGTCGGCTGCCAGACGTCCAGCACCGCCTCGCAGATCTCCTTGGCGAAATCCAGCTCGGTTTGCGTAAAGCTCTCGGGCGAATACTGATGCACGATCTCGGTGTCGGTCTGGGCCATATATTCTTTGATCAGCTCGGCACCTTCGACCGCAATCGCGACGATGCCGGCGCGGTCTCGCCCGAATACGACCCGGCGCTGGACCGTCGAGGTCGAGTTGTAGAGATGGACGATCGCCCGCCGGCAGCCCTCGAGGCTCTCGAAGGTGCGGGCGATCAAATGCTCGCGCGCCTGGGTCAGGACCTGGATCGTCACGTCATCGGGAATCAGGTTCTCGTCGATGAGTTGGCGCACGAAATCGAAGTCGGTCTGCGACGCGGCGGGAAAGCCGACCTCGATCTCCTTGAAGCCCATCTTGACGAGCAGATCGAACATGCGCCGCTTGCGCGCCGCATTCATCGGTTCGATCAGCGCCTGGTTGCCGTCGCGAAGATCGACGCTGCACCAAATCGGCGGCTGGCTGATGGTCCGGTTCGGCCACTGCCGGTCGGGCAGATCGATGGGCTGGAAGGGGGCGTATTTGGCGGCCGGATTGCGCCAGACAGAGGCCTTGCCGTCGTCGGCCCGGCCGCCGCGTTCCTGCTTGGCCGCCGGAGCGGCGGTACCTGCGATTTCGTTGATCGACATTGTCGTCTCGACTCCTGTTCGCTGCCGGTCCAGCCGACCCGGGCCGGACGCCGCGTTGATCTCGCTTACCAGGCGGGCGTTCAGCCCGCTGCGGCCAGGCTACGGCCAGGGCGCTGCCGCGAGGCGCCCCGACCGCGGCTAAGGAGGAGACCGTCTAGTCGCTCGGCGCGCGGGAGGCCCGCCGTCGCGCCGGGCGAAGCGGGGCGGGGCCGGGGGGACCATTCGCAGAGAGAAGACCACTGAATGCTCAACGGAGCAAACCTCGCATCGAAAGTGCAGAGGCGGGCTCAGAAACCCGCAACGACCGGCGCGCCGATCAGGCGGCCGGGCGCGTAAGTCGCAGATTCAGGCACTTCCGAGAGCTCTGGTCCATGGCCGGGGACGTTAGAGGCCCGGCCCGGCGCGGTCAAGCCCTTCGCCCGTCTCGCGCCGTCGGCTGGCGCCGCGGTCCTCGAGGGCCTGCCACGCCGCCCCGCCACACCGTTGTGTGACAGATCTCACAGAACCGGCGGCACGTCTCGGCCATGCTGGAGCGGTCGAGGGTTGGCCGCGCCGGGTCCCTCTCCCCGCCGTTGGCGTTCGACCGTCGGCTTCGCGCTGCGCGGATCATCGAAGGGGGCCGGCCGGACCGTCTCCGCTTCCTCCCCCGATCGCTGCACGGGCGGGCGGGCCCGCCGGTCCCCGGATCCGCAAGGCGCCAATCTCCCCCTGCAACTTGTCGGCCGCGTCCCCTGGCGCGGCCGCTTCCTTTCGCGCCCCTACTTCCAGATGCTGCGTCCGCTGCCCGGAAGTCCCAGGCGATCCCAGAGGGCGTCAACCTGCCCGATAACGTCGTCGCTCATCCGAATCTTGCGGCCCCATTCGCGCCGCGTCTCGGGCGGCATCTTGTCGGTCGCGTCGAGTCCGATCTTGGAGCCGAGGCCGGACTCCGGCGAGGCGAAGTCGTGATAGTCGATCGGCGTGTTCTCGATCAGGGTGGTGTCGCGCGCCGGGTCCATGCGGGTCGAGACCGCCCACATGACGTCCTTCCAGTCGCGGGCGTCGATGTCGTCGTCCACCACGATGACCCACTTCGTGTACATGAACTGGCGCAGATAGGACCAGACGCCGAGCATGACGCGCTTGGCATGCCCGGGGTAGGCCTTGCGCATCGAGACCACGGCGATGCGGTAGCTGCAGCCCTCGGGCGGCAGCCAGAAGTCGACGATCTCCGGGAATTGCTGGCGCAGCAGCGGAATGAAGACCTCGTTGAGCGCCTGGCCGAGCACCGAGGGCTCGTCGGGCGGACGGCCGGTAAAGGTGGAAAGGTAGATCGGGTCGCGCCGCATTGTGATCGCGCTGATCGTGAACACCGGGAACGGCTCGACCGCGTTGTAGTAGCCGGTGTGGTCGCCATAGGGCCCCTCGTCGCCGTAGTCATCCAGGCTGACATGGCCCTCGAGCACGATCTCGGCCTGGGCCGGGACCTGGAGCGGTACGGTCTTGCAGTCGACCAGCTCCACCTTGCGGCCGCGCAGCAGGCCGGCGAAGTGATACTCCGACAGGGTATCGGGCACCGGTGTCACGGCGGCGATGACGGTCGCCGGGTCGGCGCCGAGTACGGCCGCCGCCGGCAGCGGCTCGGGCCGCTCCGCCTTCCAGCGCCGGTGATGCTGGGCGCCGCCGCGATGGCGCAGCCAGCGCATCAGGGTGCGGTCGCGGC
This sequence comes from uncultured Kiloniellaceae bacterium, assembly GCA_964503295.1. Taxonomy (GTDB): domain Bacteria; phylum Pseudomonadota; class Alphaproteobacteria; order Kiloniellales; family Kiloniellaceae; genus CAZDBC01. The sequence continues at coordinate 7,425 of CAZDBC010000045.1, forward strand.
CGAGCACCTGCATGCGATAGATGCCGAGATTGAAGCTGTCGCTGCGGTCGCGCCGCGGATCGGGACCGCGGGTCACGACCAGCGGCCAGGTGATGAGCGGTGCCGGTTCGCCCGGCCAGCAGGTCTGCACCGGCAGCCGGGCGAGATCGATGTCCTGCCCTGTCAGCACGACGTCCTGGCAGGGCGCGCTCGAGACCTTGCGCGGACGCATGGCCATGACGCTTCTGAGCAACGGCAGGTTGTCCCAGGCCTCGCGCAGGCTGGCGGGCGGTTCCGGCTGACGCAGAAAGGCCATGGTCTCGCCGACCTCGCGCAGGCGGTCCGGCTCCCGGTCCATGCCCCAGGCGACCCGCTCGACGGTGCCGAAGAGATTGACCAGCACCGGCATCTCCGCCTTGCGGCCGTCGTCGTGCACCACGTTCTCGAACAGGACGGCGGGCCCGCCCTCGGCGAGCAGGCGCGTCTGAATCTCGGTCATGACCAGATTGGGCGACACCGGCTCGCGCACCCGGCGCAGGCGGTCCTTGCGCTCCAGCAGGGCGATGAAGTCCCGCAAGGACTCGAAGGGCATCAGCCGGACACCGGGAAAGTGGCCGCACGAGGCAAGGTGGCCCGAAACGCAGGGGGCATGGCCATCCATTTTTCGGCGCCGGACATGGCGGCAACTCTAGTCCTTGCGAGGCAGAAACCAAATCCCATCTGTAGGAAAACCGCGCCCGGACGCCCAGGGGCGGACACGCCGGACGGCGTCGGGGCCGGCAATTAACCCTCGTGTAAGACGATGACCCAATAGTAGTCTTGTAAGATCCGGACGGGCCGCGGCATGGCGGCGAGGGTTCCGGCCGGACGGCCTGTGAAAGATAGAGAAGACGCGACGAGATGGCACAGTTCTACGTGGTCGGCGGAGAATATACCGATACCCGCTTCTGCCAGGCGGTGGGCGGTGCGGAAAAGTGGATCGGGCCCTTCCCCGATTACGAGACGGCGAAAAAGGAATGGCAGAAGCGCGCCTGGCAGACGGTCGACGACTGCACCATGCGCTACCGGATCGAGCGGATCGACCCCGACAGCCCGCCGCACTGCACCGACTGAACTGCGACGCCATGCCGTGGCCGCTGCCGACTGACCCGGCCGAGCTGCTTCAGCTTGCCAAGTCCTATCCCTACGAGGCTCCGGAAAGCGCCTATCTCCTGCATGAAGGGCAGACCCTGCCGCTCGCGCCGGCGGTGCGCGCAGCCCCGCAGCTCGATGCCCTGTTCGCCGGCCGGACGGCGGTCGTCGCGCACGGCTCCAACCGCTCGCCTGTCCAGCTGCTGCGCAAGTTCGGGCCCGCGGCGACGATCCCCGTGACCTTCGGATGGCTGGCCGATCACGACGTCGTCTATTCGGCCCACCTGACCCGTTACGGTTCGATCGCCTCCAACCTCGTCGGCCTGCCCGGATGCAAGGTTCGCGTCGCAGTGAACTGGCTCGACGACGATCAGCTCCGGCGCATGCACGCGACCGAAGGCGCCAACTATCCCTTCGGCGTGCTCGACGGCGTCTCGTTCGGGCCCGAGCCGCTCGATGGCCCGGCCGGGCGGACCCGCGGACCCGTGCCGGCCCTCCACGCCTACGTCAGTCAGCACGGCTGCCTGCGCAACGGCGCCGAGTTCATAGGTCTGGCCGCCGTGTCGGCGAAAGGCAGGCCGCATGGCGCACTGACCCAGGCGGAGGTGCTGGCGCAGGTTTGCGGCCGCTACCGGCCAGGGCTGCCGCTGGACGAGATGATTCTCGGACACGTTCGCGATGCGGTCTTGCGGCGCGAACTGATCGCCCTGATGGCGGCCGATGCGCAAAACGTCCCGCTGGGCGGCTTCCGAGTCCTCAGCGTCTTAAACGAAGCAGGGTGAATGCGTCTTAGGCGGGCAGGACCCGCCAGACGACGGCGTTGCGCACGTCGCTGTCCTCGAGTTCGCGGCTGGTGCGCACCGCATAGGCGGTTACCCGCTCCAGACCCTCGCGCGGCAGATAGCTGCGCCCCGGATCGCCGAGCAGAACGAGCGCACCGCCGCCCGCCAGCCGGCGCAGCCAGGCCGCGACCCGGGCCGCAAGCGGCTGCTCGTAGCAGATATCGCCAGCGAGGACGACTTGCCAGGCGCCCGTTTCACCGATGATGTCGACCGAGCGGAGCCCGATGGTGACGCCGTTGGCGGCGGCATTGAGCCCGATGGCGGCGCACGCGAAGCGGTCGATCTCGGCCGCCTCGACGTGAGCGGCACCGGCCAGCGCTGCGGCGATGCCCTGCAGTCCGGAGCCCGCGGCGAAGTCGAGCACGCGTCGGCCGCGTACCGTCTCCGGATGATCGAGCAGATAGCGCGCCAGCGCCTGGCCGCCGGCCCAGGCGAAGGCCCGGTAGGGCGGAGGCAGCCCATGCGCGGCGAGTTCTTCTTCGGTCGCCTGCCAGAGAGGAACCACCTCGCTAGCCAGGTGGAGCCCGATCTCGGGCACCAGCGGGGCGCTCAGAAGCTGCGTATTGGCCTGGACGAAGGCGGCGGGATCGGCAAGGCCCGGATCCGGCGCCGCGCTCACCGCAGTGCCAGATCGGCCAGAATGCCGGCGAGCAGCAGCCAGCCGACGAAGCGGTTGGCGCGGAACCGGGTCAGGCAGTTCGCCGAATCGTCCATGTCGAGGCTGGCGACCTGCCAGGCGAAGTGGCCGGCGACGGCGGCCAGCGCGACCAGATAGGGCCAGCCGAGGCCGGCGCCGTGGCTCGGCGGGACGCCGGCGGCCGCCATCAAGGCGACCGCCAGTCCGTAGAAAACGCTCAGCCAGGGCTTGCTGCGTGCACCCAGGCGCAAAGCCGAGGACTTGACCCCGATAAGCGCGTCGTCCTCCTTGTCCTGGTGGGCATAGATCGTGTCGTAGCCGAGCGTCCAGGCAATGCCGGCGGCGTAGAGCAGGAGGGCCGGGGTGTCGAGGCTGCCGGTCACCGCCGTCCAGCCGAGGAGGGCGCCCCAGTTGAACGTCAGGCCGAGCCATGCCTGCGGCCAATAGGTTATCCGCTTCATGAAGGGATAGGCGGCGACGAGCAACAGCGAGGCGATACCGAGCAGGATCGTCGTGCGGTTGAAGCAGATCAGCACCAGGAAGCCGACCGCGAGCTGCGCCAGCAGGAAGACCGCGGCCTGGCGGGTCGTGATATCGCCGCTCGGGATCGGGCGCCCGGCGGTGCGCGCGACCCGGCCGTCGATGTCCCGGTCGACGATGTCGTTGTAGGTGCAGCCGGCGCCGCGCATGACCAGGGCGCCGAGCGCGAAGAGAACCGGCATCCAGGGCTCGACGGCTTGACCGCTTGCGGTCGCGGCCAGGGCGAGGCTCCACCAGCAGGGAAAGAGTAGCAGCCAGGTGCCGATCGGCCGGTCGATCCGGGCCAGGCGCAGATAGGGACGCAGAGACGCGGGCGCGACGCGCAGCGCCCAATGGTCGGTGCGGATGTCGCTCGCGGTGCTTTGCCGGCTGCCGGTCATGGCCTACTGTCTACTCCGGATCGGCCAACGTCGAAAGTCGTCCGCGTGGTGCCAGACCCATCCTTGCGCGAACCGATCGCCTCCCGCCTTCACCTCGACCGGCCGCTGCACGAGGGTGCCACGATCGGGCTCGACCATGACCGCGCGCACTATCTGCGCAGCGTGCTCAGGCTCGAGGCTGGCGCGGCAATCGCCCTGTTCAACGGGCGGGACGGCGAATGGCTCGCCCGTATCGAAGGCCTGGGCAAGGGGTGGTGCTCGCTGCGCGTCGACCGCCGTTTGCGCGCGCCGCAACAGGAGGATGACCTCTGGCTCATCTTCGCGCCGATCAAGCGGGCCAGGATCGACTTCATCGCGGAAAAGGCAACCGAGCTGGGCTGCAGCCGCCTGCAGCCTGTCATGACCCGCTTCACCGATGTCACGCGGGTCAACGTGGAACGCCTCGCGGCCAACGCCCGCGAGGCGGCCGAGCAATGCCGGCGCCTGACCGTGCCCGAGGTGCAAGTGCCGATCGGTCTGGCCCGACTGCTCGAGTCGTGGCCGAACGATCGCCGCCTTCTTGTCTGCGCCGAAAGCGGCCCTGTACAGCCGATCGCGGAGGCGCTCGGCGAGCTTGCTGCCGAGGCGGCGCCCCGGGCGACGGCGCTTGCGGTATTGGTCGGTCCCGAAGGCGGCTTCGCGCCGGAAGAGTTGGAGATGCTGGGCTCGCGCGCCTTCGTGAGCCCCGTCGGCCTTGGCCCGCGCGTCCTGCGTGCCGAGACTGCGGCCCTGGCCGCGCTGGCCTGCGTCCAGGCCATCCTGGGCTCGCGTGACCGGCCGCCGCCGGGGTAACGACAGCGGTCCCGGCGGGCACCGGGCGGAGCGGTCAAAAGTGCTGTTCCAAGCGCGCACGGCGCAAGCGGCTTTGAATCGGCCGGTCGAAGCTTTATGAAACCGGGCCGGGAAGGTTGATCGGGCGGGGTGAACGCCGCCGGTTCGCGTTAGATGAGGGGGCCTGCGAGCCATCGCGGCCCCCCAAGTCACAGGTGTCGCCAGCGTCATGTCCGCCCCGCCGCAGACTCAAGGCGAAGTCATTACCTCCAAGGCGCAGCTGGTGGAGTATCTCGAAGCCGGCTGCAAGCCGCCCGTGGACTGGCGGATCGGCACCGAACACGAAAAGTTCGCCTATCGCCTGTCCGACTATCGACCGCTGCCCTATCACGGGGAGGGCGGGATCCGGGCCGTGCTCGAAGGCTTCGTGGAGCGCTTCGCCTGGGAACCGGTCTACGAAGGCGAGAACGTGATCGCCTTGCGCAAGGGTGCCTGCGCCATCTCGCTCGAGCCCGGCGGGCAGTTCGAGCTGTCGGGCGCGCCGCTCAAGGATCTGCACCAGACCTGCGAGGAGGTGCACGGCCATCTCGACCAGGTCAAGCAGGTCATCGCGCCGATGAACAACGCCATGATGGGGCTCGGCTTCCAGCCCAAGTGGCGGCGCGAGGACATTCCCTGGATGCCGAAGGGGCGCTACGCCATCATGGGCGCCTACATGCCCAAGGTCGGAAGCCTGGGCCTCGACATGATGACCCGGACCTGCACCATCCAGGTCAATCTCGATTTCGGATCCGAGGCGGACATGGTGAAAAAGTTCCGGGTCGGCCTCGCCCTGCAGCCGGTTGCGACCGCGCTGTTCGCCAACTCGCCCTTCACCGAGGGGCGC
>CAZDBC010000046.1:0-12611 GCA_964503295.1 uncultured Kiloniellaceae bacterium
CCGATCCTCAAGCACACCCCCATGGGACGGCTTCTCGAGCCCGAAGAGATCGCCGAGGTGATTCACTTCCTGCTCGGCCCGGCCTCCAGCGCGATCACCGGCGTGACCGTTCCGGCCGACGGCGGCGTGATCGCCGGGAGCGGCTGGGGCCCATATGGCGGCCTCCCGGGACGTTAGCGCCATGACGCGGGACCGCGACGACTTCGCAGACGAGCCGCGGGTGGCAGGCTGCCGGCATGCCATGCGCGAGGCCAACGGCATTCGATTTCACGTCGTGGAAGCCGGAGACGGCCCGCCGCTTCTCCTGTTGCACGGCTTCCCGGAGTTCTGGTGGTCCTGGCGCAAGGTGATCCCGGAACTCGCGCAGCACTTTCGTCTGGTCATGCCGGACTTGCGCGGCTTCAACCTGACCGACAAACCGCCCGAAGGTTACGATCTCGACACCCTCGCGGACGACGTCGCGGGGCTGCTTGCGGCATGCGCCATCGATCGGCCGGTTCCGATCATCGGCCATGACTGGGGTGGAGTCGTGGCCTACCGGCTCGCCATGCGCCATCCGGACCGGGTGGCCAGGCTGCTGCAGCTCAACGCGCCGCATCCGAACGCCTGGGCGCGCGGACTTCTGTCGCATCCTGTCCAGCAGCAAAAGGGCTGGTACGTCTTTTTGACCTTGGCGCCCGATGGCGTGTCCGAAGACATCTACCGTCGTCAGTTCGCGGAAGGCACGATCCGCATCGCACGGGTGTCTTCGCCCGAGGAGGTCGCGGTCTACGCCGCCGCTTTCAACCGCCCGGGCGCAGCGACCGCGGCCGTCAACTACTACCGCGCCTTCATGCAGCGGATCGCAGTGCTCGCGCGAGAGGAACCGCCGACCATCGCGGCCCCCGTAACCGTGCTCTGGGGGGAGCGTGACGTCGCGCTGGAACCGGTGCTCAACGACATTGCGCGCCCTTGGATCGAGCAGATGGAGGTCGTCTATTTTTCGGATGCCTACCATTGGCTCGCGCTCGAGCGGCCCAAGGATGTCGTGAGCCACGCCCGACGCCTCTTCGCAGTCTAGCCGGAGCCTTCCTGCCGCGCGCGCGGCTGCGGCCGCCGCATCAGCGACAGCACAAAGGGCAGTGCCACGCCGCCCATGACGACCGCGAGGCCCGCCATGTCGGTCGCAGCCACCGGCTCGTTCAGGTAGGTAGCCGCCCCGACCGTTCCGATCGCGGGGATCAGGGTCATGAAAAGCCCCACCCGCCCGACCGGCAGGTGGCGCAAGGCGGTGTTGTAGAACAGGAACAGAAAAAAGGTCGAGACGACGCCGAGATAGGCCAGTTCGGCCAGGACCGGCGCCGACCAGCCGTTGAACAGCGGATCGTCGTCGCCGAGCAGGGGAAAGACCGCCAGGGCGATCACCGTCGCGGCGCTCACCTGCACCGTCGCGACGACCAGGCTGTCGGCGCGCTGGTTCACGCGCCGGCCGAGAAGCTGGGTCACGCAGGAACAAAGGACGGCCCCGATCACCAGAAGATCGCCCAAGAGGTCTCCGGCGCCGCCGTGGCGCGTGCCGATGATCAAGAGGACGCCGCAAAACGCGATGATGCAGCCGGCGATCAGCGAGGCGCGCAAGGGCTCGCGCAGGAACACCCGTCCGAGCAATTGAACGAGCAAGGGCATCAGCGCCCAGATGATCACCACGTTGACGGCGCTGGTGCGCTGCATGCCGAGAATGTTGGTGACGTTGACCAGCCCCGGCGCCATCACGCCCATCAGGAGCATTTTCCACCAGTCCGCTCCAAGCTCCGGCCAGCCCTTGCGCAGCAGGAGGTAGGCCCAGAGAACGACCGTACCGATCACCAACTGACCGGCGAAGACCTCGCCCGGACTGATGCGCAGCACGAGAGACTTGTTGACGATCAGACCGGACGAGAAGGTGAAGACCGCACACAGCATCACAAGGTGCGGAAGCAGACCGGGGCTGCCGCCGACCGGGCCGAGCGGCGTACGCGGCGGTCGCCCTGGCGAACTCACGCCGTCTGTCTCGCGGAGACGATCGACCGCCCTATTCCATGGTCATGCCGCCACCGCCAAGCCCGGCCAGCCGCACCATGAACAGCGTCAGCTCGGGGAAGATAGCGACCACGATCCAGGTCAAGACGAGTATGAAGAGATAGGGCAGCACCGCGCCCGCGATGCGCAGATAGGGCACCCCGGTGATGGTCGAGGCGACAAACAGGTTGAGCCCGAAGGGCGGCGTTATGAAGCCGATCGCGCCGCCGACCATGAAGACGACCGCGAAGTGGAAGGGATCGGCGCCGACGCCGACCGCGACCGGTGCCAGAATCGGCGCCAGGATGATGGTCAAGGGGACCGATTCGAGAAGCGTCCCGGCAACGAAGACCGTCACCATGCAGATCAGCATGACAATCTCGTAGACGCCGATTTCCCCGAGGACGGATGCGACGTAGCGCGACACGCCAATGACCGCGAACATCTGCTGCATCATGATCGAAACCGCGACCAGCGGGATCACGATGCCGACGATGAGGGCGGAGCGGAACAGAAGATCCGGCAGTTGCTTGAGCTTCAGTTCGCGGGTCAGGAAGACGCCGGCGAAGAGACAGTAGGCAACCGTCACGCTGGCCGCCTCGGTCGGCGAGAAGGCGCCGCTGTAGATGCCCCAGAGGACGAGCAGAACGGCGGCGAGCGCCAGGCTGACTCCCGGCGTGGTCTTCACGACGTTGCTGATCTTGAACGGAATCAGCACGCCGTACCGGCCGCGCCGACTGACCCACCAGCAGGCGGTCATCATCGCGCAGACCATCAAGAAGCCGGGGATGATCCCGGCCAGGAACAGTTCCGAGACCGGCACATCGTTCAGATAACCGTAGATGATGAAGAGAATGCTCGGCGGAATGATGATGCCGACGCAGCCACCGGCACTGGCGGTCGCCGCGGAAAAGCCCTGCGGATAGTTCTGCTCGCGCATCGTCGGGTAAACGATCGAACCGATGGTTGCGGTGGTTGCCGAGTTCGATCCGCTGATGGCGGCGAAGATGCCGCAGGCGGTCAAGGAAGCCATGCCCAGCCCGCCGCGCAGCCAGCCAAGAAGCGCGAGCGTGAAATCGCTGATGCGCCGGGCGATCCCGCCGCCGCCGATGAGGTCGCCGGTCAGGATGAATAGCGGCGCGGCCAGGAGCGCGAAGCTGTTCAGTCCCTCGAACATGCCGCTGCCGATGTTCGCGAGCGCATAGCCTTCGATCAGGTGGGCGGCCAGCACCCAGAGCCCCATGACCAGGAAGATCGGCGTGCCCAGCCCAAACAGGACGACCGCCCCGATGCTGGCCAGCGTTAGAAGCGTTCCGTCAGACATGTCGTGCCCCCGAAGTTCGATGCGGCCGCTAAGAGGAGAGCGCCGCGCCGGACCGGATCGGCCGGCCCTGCCTGAAGTCGATGAAGTCCTGAACGGCGCACTGGAGTACCCTGAACAGCAGCAAGGTCCAACCGACCGGCGTGGCCAGGTAGAACCACCACGCAGGCAGGTTGTCGGTTCCCGGCACCACGCTCTCATTCATCATCTGCAGGTCCAGCAGATCGCTGGCCCAATAGATGACCACGACGCCGAACACGATATAAAAGACGTAGTCGAGCTGCAGTAGTGCGTACTGGAGGCCCCGGGGCATGCGCTCGCGGAACTCGGCGAAACGAAGATGCGCGCGAAGCTTGACCGCGTAGGAGCAGCCGAGCCAGGTGAGCCAGAGAAACATGTAGGCCGGCACCGACGTGCTCCAGGGCGCCTGCTCGTTGAAGAAGAAGCGGCGTATCACCTCGACGAACACGATCCCCGCGCAGGTCACGTAGGCGAGGATGAGAATCCACTTTTCGAGGTTGACGTCAAGCCACCGCAATATGCCCAACACAGATCCCATGCCCGGCTCACTCCTCTCTCATGAGTCCGACAGAGTGTTTGCGCAACACATTAACTCCGCGCAATCGGGCCGACGATGCCCGTCGGCCCGAACAAAACCGGCGAGCAGCCGGCCCTCGGCCAACCGCTCGCCCGTTTCCTCCGAGAGCTGATCCTGGAGCTCAGGCGGTGCGCCACCAGCGTCGCGGCTCGACGTTGATGGCAAGCTCGTCCTTCGGAAACTTGCGGACCTCCGCCTTCATTTCCTCGTAGACGTTGAAGCCGGCCCAGTCGTTCAGCTTCTCGTGCCAGCTGTCGTACTCGGGCTTGGTCGGCGAGGCCATCTCCTCGGCCTCGGCGATCGCTTCGTCGCTGAGGAAGTTCATCTCGACCCCGTTCTCGCCGAGGATCGTGTGCGCCGGCGGGTTCGACATCTCGCCGGAGATGTAGAGCAATCCGGCCTCGTTGCTGAGCATCGTCTGCACCTGGGTGTAGTAAGCGGACTCGAGGACCGCCTCCTGGAGATCCGGCTCCAGCTTGTTGAAGGTCTCGGTGCGCATGGCGCAGTGGTTGGTGCCGGGAATAAACTTGAGGCCCACGTACTTCGACACCACGGGCGTGATGTTGAAGGCGGTGCAGGCAGTAGTCCAGGTCTCCATGCCGTCGACCAGGCCGGACTTCATGGCATCGAGCACCTCGACCCAGGCGACCGGTACCGGATTGAGCTCCATGAGCTGCATCGCGATGCGGCCGAGCTGGGTGTTGGTCGCCCGGTTCTTGGTGCCGGCAAGCTCCGTCACGCTGGTCACCGGCGGGCGGCCCTCCCACTTCAGACCCATGAAGATGTGCCGCAGCTCGCACATGGTCCACAGGCACTCCATGCCGTGTCGCTCGCGGTACTGCTTGCGGAACAGCCGCTCTGACGCCGGATTGAAGAAGAAATTGTACATCTGGCCGTGCGACTGGAACATGTAGGGCCAGTCGAGCGCGTTGAGCCAGGGCGCGACGGCGGCCGCGTTCTGGGTCGAGCTGGTGCCGAAGTCGAGAATGCCCTGCATCGACTGCTGGATGCAGGTGGTTTCGGCGCAAACGCCGCCGGTATCGAGCATCTCGATGCGGATCGCGCCTTCGGTGCGCTCCTCGAGGTCCCTGACGAACTGCCACACGCCCATCCGCTGGATGTTGTGCTGACGCTGATTGAAGATCGTGCCCAGCTTCAGGATGTGCTTGGGCTCGTTCTTGAACCGCTTCTCATAGGTCGTGTTGGCCGTCTGCGCCAGCGCCTCGGCGGAGAAGACGCCGCCCATGCCAGCGGCGGCGGTCAGCACGGTGGTCAGGCCGAAGCGGCCGGTCAGACGGTTGAAATCGCGGCGCGAAATGCCGGCCAGCTTGTCCTGGAACAGGTCGCTGGTGTCGAGCCTCTCCTCGTCGAGACGCCCGAGAATCGCTGCGGACTCCTGGTCCGACTGGAACTTCTTGATAAACTTCATCGTCGCTTCCTCCCAGACTTGTTTCTCGGGCGGCAACGACCGGACCCGTCCGGCCGCCCACCGTCCTCCCCGATCCGATCACGACCCAGACCTTTCGGCCCTCCGTCGCCGCCCCCTTCTTTGCGGAAGTGCGGCTGGCCGTAACAACGGGATTGCCGAGTTACCGCTAACAATCCTAATGTAGCTGCCGGCTCTGCGCAACGTGACTATCTCGCTAGTCGAGCCTTTTTATCTCGTTTGCAACGAGGATAGCGGAGGAAGCCGGCTCATGGCCACCGTCCGTCTGATCGACACGACGCTGCGCGACGGCCAGCAATGCCTCTGGGCCACGCGCATGTCCACGGCCATGATGCTGCCAATCGCCCAGGCACTCGACGGCGCCGGCTTTGAGAAGGTCGAGGTGTTCGGTGCCGTCCAGTTCGACACCGCCGTGCGCTATCTCAAGGAGGATCCCTGGGAGCGCCTGCGCCTGCTGCGCGCGCGGATCGAGCGCACCCCGCTGCAGGCCCTGCTTCGCAGCGCCTGCGTGCTGGGCTTCGAGCCGCAGCCCGCCGATCTCAACGAGCTTTGGGCCGAGCGTCTGGTGGTCAACGGGATCCGCAGCTTTGTCGCCTTCGACGGCCTGCACGACCTCGACAACCTGAAGCCGGCGATCGCACGCGCCAACTCGCTGGGCGTGCCGACCACCGGCTGGCTCACCTTCTCCGACAGCCCGGTCCACACCGACGAGCTCTATGCCGCCAAGGCGCGCGAGTTCATCGAGGACTGCGGCGCGGCCACGGTGATGATCGAGGACGCCTCGGGCGTCCTCACCCCGGAGCGCGCGCGCACGCTCGTGCCCGCCATCAAGGCGGTCATCGGCGACCGACCGCTCGGGCTCCACAGCCACAGCCTGATCGGCCTGCCGCAGCGGACCTATCTCGCGGCGGCCGAGTTGGGAGTCACCCAGCTCTTCACCTGCATACCGCCGGTGGCCGACGGCAACGCGCCGCCGAACGTCTTCACCACGCTGCGCAATCTGCGCGCGAGCGGCTTCGACGTCGAGGTCGACGAGGCCGCGCTGCGCCCGGTCGCCGGGCACTTCGAGGCCTGTGCCCTGCGCGCCGGCATGCCGCTCGGCAGGCCGCAGGACTTCGACGCGGCGAGCCTCCTGCACCAGATTCCCGGCGGCGTGCTCAGCAACCTCGAGGCCCAGTTGCGCACGCTCGGGCAGGAGGAGCGGCTGCCGGAGGTGCTCGAGGAATGCGGCCGCGTCCGCGCCGAGCTGGGCTGGCCGATCCAGGTGACGCCCTTCGCGCAGCTGATCGGCGTCCAGGCCACGCTGAACGTCGTTGGCGGCGGCGAGCGCTATTCGAAGGTGCCGGACGAGGTCAAGAAGTACGCTCTGGGCTACTACGGCAAGCTGCTCTCGCCCGTCGATCCGGACATCCTCGACCGCATCGTCGCCAACGGGCCGCGCACAGTCTCCGAGACTCCGCCCGCGCGCGAGCCGATCGTCCCGCGCCTGCGCAAGCGCTATCCGAAGGCCTCCGACGATGAGCTCCTGTTGCGCTACGTCTTCAAGGGCGCGGAGGTCGACCAGATGAAGGCCAACAGGCCCGACTACGAGGCCTACTCGGCTCTGGAAACGCCCGTTGTGCATCTGCTACGCAATCTCGCCGAGCGGCCGGGCCCGTTGCAGGTCTTCGTCAGCAAGGGCGACTTCGAGCTGGCCTATTCGGCGAACGGTCGCCTCACCCGATGACCGGGCCCGGACCACAGGCGATCTTCGAGTCGGCCTTGCGCGAAGGCCGATTGCGCCTGCCCTACTGCACATCCTGCGGGCGCTTTTCCTATCCGCCGGGACGGCCTGCCGCGCGCTGCCCGCACGATCCGAAGGATTACGTCTGGCGGGACGCGGCGCCCCGGGGCGCCGTGCATGCCGTCACCGTGGCCCGGCGCAAGCCGGAGCGCGGCGGCGACGTCGGCATTGCCCTGATCGACCTGCAGGAGGGCGTGCGCGTCATGGCCGCCTGCGAGCCGGGTCGACTCGGCCCCGACATGCCCGTGCGTCTTTCGATCGACGGGTCCCCGGACGAACCCCGGCTGCTGGCCATGCCCGAAGCGGACGGCGAACGATGAGCTGTGGCCTGCGTGGACGAGCGGCGATCGTCGGCGTGGCGACCGGCGGCATCGGCGAGGCGCCGGGCTCGAGCGCGGTCGAGCTGGCGGCGGAGGCCGCCCGGGCGGCGCTGGCCGAGGCGGGCCTGTCGCCGCGTTCGGTCGACGGCCTGTTCTGCGCCAACATCCAGAGCCTCTACGCGCCGGTCGACCTGGCCGAGACGCTCGGCCTCGAGACGCGCCACGTCGACGCGAGCAATCTCGGCGGCGCCTCCTTCGTCCACTACCTGCGCAGCGCGACTGCGGCCCTCGACGCGGGCCTGTGCGAGGTCGCGCTCATCGCTTACGGCAGCAACCAGCGCACCGGCTCGGGCGGTTTCACGACCGCGGCCCGCCCGGCCTGGTACGAGGCGCCCTACGCGGCGCGCTATCCGGCCTATGCCTACGCCCTGGCGGCATCTCGCTACCTGCACGACTATGGCCTCGACCGCCGGCACCTTGCGGCCGTCGCGCTGAGCGCCCGGCGCTGGGCGGCGCTCAACCCGGAGGCGGTTCTCAGAGCGCCTACCAGTCTCGACGAGCTGCTCGCCGAGCCCATGATCTGCGATCCCCTGTCTCGGCGCGACTGCTGTCTCGTGACCGACGGCGCCGGGGCCATCGTCATGGTGCGGGCGGAGCGCGCCGGCAACCACCCGCGCCCGGCAATCTTCTACCTCGGCGGCGGCACCGCGGTGACCAACCGTTCGGTCACGACCATGCCGGAGCTGACCCGCACGCCCGCGGTTGAGAGCGGCCGGCGCGCCTTCGCGGAAGCGGCCGTCGGACCAAAAGAGGTCGACATCGTTCAGCTCTACGATGCCTTCAGCATCAATCCGCTGCTCGCGCTCGAGGATCTCGGCTTCGTCGGCCGAGGCGAAGCCGGGCCGGCGGTCGAGGCCGGCCTGACCGCGCCCGGCGGCGCGCTGCCGGGCAACACCAACGGCGGCGGCCTGTGCCATTGTCATCCCGGCATGTACGGCATCTTCCTGGCCATCGAGGCGGTCCGCCAGTTGCGTGGCGAAGCCGGAGAGCGCCAGGTGCCGGGCGCGGAGACCGCGCTCTGTCACGGCATCGGTGGCCAGTATACCGCCAATTCGACGGTCCTGCTCGGCACCGCCGCGACGCTCTAGAAATCGATCGAGCTGCATTGGAGCACGTCTTGCCTGCCATCAAAGATATCGAATCCTTCAAGGTCGAGGTGCCCTGGGGCCGCCTGACCGTCTCCGACGACGACTGGCAAACGATTTCCCCGGAGCGGCATCGCGCGCTTTTCGAGCAGGTCATGCTGATCCGCCGCTTCGAGGAGAAGCTGCTCGAGCTGAAGGCGGAAGAGCTGGTGCACGGGCCGGTGCACACAAGCTGTGGCCAGGAGGGCGGCGCGGTCGGCGCCATGTCGGCTCTGACCTCGACCGACAGCATCAACGGCACCCACCGCATGCATCATCAGTTTCTCGCCAAGGTGCTGAACCACGCCGCACCGGAGAACTACGACCCCGTCGCCGGGCCCTTCCCCGACCCCATGCAGGACATGGTGTCGACCACGCTGGCGGAGATCATGGGCTTGAAGACCGGGTTCTGCGGCGGTCGTGGCGGCTCCATGCACCTGCGTCTGCCCGAAGCCGGCGTCTTGGGCTCGAACGCCATTGTCGGCGGCAACATACCGCATGCGGCCGGCTACGCGCTGGCCAACAAGTTTCTCGGCCGCGACGCCGTCTCCGTCGCCTTTTTCGGCGACGGCGCGATGATGATGGGAACCGCCTACGAGTCGATCAATCTCGCAGCCATCTACGACCTGCCGGTGATCTTCTTCGTCGAGAACAATCTCTACGCCGTCTCGACGCGGGTCGAGGAGCAGACGCGCGAGCATCGCCTGACCTCGCGCGGTGCCATGCTCGGCGTGCCCGCTCTGGAGGTCGACGGCATGGACGTGGTCGCCGTCCACAAGGCGATGGCCGCCGCGCGCTCCTGGATCGCCTCGAACGGCGGACCGGTCGTCATCGAGGCCCAGACCTATCGCTTCTTCCACCAGCAGGGGCCATTGAAGGGCTCCAACTTCGGCTACCGAAGCAAGGACGAGGAGGCCGCCTGGAGCGAGCGCGACCCGGTCGTTCGCTATCCGGCTCGCCTGGAGGACATGGGCATTCTTGCCTCACGGCAGGTCGAGGAGATCGACGCACGCGTGCGTGCCGCCGTCGACCGGGCCGCCGACAGCCTCTTGGAGGCCGAACCCGGCAGCAACCGGCGCCGAATCGTGCCCGCGCTCTGGCCCGACCCCGCGCAGGTCGAGCGCGGCATTCGCGGCGATCTCTCCGAGCTGGCCGGCGCGCCCACGGCGGAGCTCGAGGACTATCGCGAGGACGCGCTGGAGAACCGCAAGTTCGTCGAGGCGATTTCGGGGGCGATGCTGCGCAACATGCAGCGCGACGAGCGGATCGTGATTCTCGGCGAGGACGTTCACCGGCTGCGCGGCGGCACGGCCGGCGCCACGCGCGGCATCGGCGACCTATTTCCCGAGCGCCTGATCGGCACGCCGATCTGCGAGAACGGTTTTACCGGCCTCGCCCTCGGGGCGGCGCTCAACGGCCTCCACCCGGTGGTCGAGATCATGTACCCGGATTTCAGCCTGGTCGCCGCCGACCAGCTCTTCAATCAGGTCGCCAAGGTGAAGCACATGTTCAACGGCGGCTTCCCGGTGCCGCTGATCGTGCGCAGCCGGGTCTCCGCCGGCGCCGGCTACGGCTCGCAGCATTCGATGGACGCGAGCGGCCTTTTCGCCCTCTATCCGGGCTGGCGGATCGTGGCTGCCTCCACGCCCTTCGACTACATCGGCCTGCTGAACAGCGCCCTGCGCTGCGAGGACCCGGTCCTGGTGGTCGAGCACAGCGATCTCTACCCGAACGAGGGGCCGGTTCCGAAAAACGGCTGGGACTATTGCATCCCCTTCGGAAAGGCCAAGGTGCGGCGCCCGGGAACCCAGGTCACCATTCTCACCTACTTGACCATGGTCGACGATGCGATCGCCGCCGCCGAGGAAACCGGCATCGACGCCGAGGTCATCGACCTGCGCAGCCTCGATCCGCTCGGGCTGGATTGGGAAACCATCGAAGCCAGCGTGCGCAAGACGAACCGTCTGATCATCGCCGAGCAGACGGCGCGCGGCACCGGACACGGCGCGCGCATCGCCCAGGAGGCGCAGGAGCGCCTGTTCGACTGGCTCGATCACGAGATCCTGCGCGTCTGCGGCACCGAATCCGCACCGGTCGTGTCGAAGGTGTTGGAAAGCGCGGCGCTCGCCGGACAGGCGGAGGTGGCCGCAACCCTGAAGCGCCTTTTCGCCCGCAGCAGCTGACCTTGCAGCGCGAGAGGTCGAGCGCTGCGGAGGAATCGGCGAATCGGCTCGGCGCCGTTGTCCGACGGGTCCCGCGCATGCTTTCCTATGGTGTCGGCGCGGCCCGGACTGGTAGCGATAACATGGTCGCCGCGCTGGGCAGCGGCCTGACGGCAGCGGATGTGCCCGGCACGGGCGTCTTGCCATCCGGCGCTGCCGGTTTCGGGTGAACAAAGGGGGCGGCTCGCTCATGACCTCTGCTGAAGTCTCTCTCGCCCACATGGATCGAGCCGACGACCTGCGCGCGGCCGCGCGCCGCTTGGCCGAAGAGGTGATTGCGGCCCGCGCCGCCGAGGTCGACCGCGCCGAGGCTTACCCCTGGGACAATGTCCGCGCCCTGGCCGACGCGGGCTTTTTCGGCATGACAATTCCCCGGGCCTACGGCGGCGCCGGTCGCTCCTTCGGCGAGGCCTGCCTCGTGATCGAGGAGATGGCCCGGGTTTGCGGAGTCACCGGCCGCATCGTCGTCGAGGCCAACATGGGCGCGATCTCCGCCGTCATGCAGTATGGAACGGAGGCGCAGAAACGTCTCGCGGCCGAACTCGTCCTCGGCGGGGACAAGCCGGCCATCTGCATCAGCGAACCGGAGGCGGGTTCCGCCGCCAGCGAAATGACCACCCGGGCCGACCGGCGCGGCGACCGTTACGTGATCAACGGCCGCAAGCACTGGATCACCGGGGGCGGCGTCTCGAGGCTGCACCTCGTCTTCGCGCGCGTCTTCGACGAGGCTGGACAACAACTCGGCATCGGCGGCTTCCTGGTCCTGCGCGATGAGGACACGGGGCTGGTCGTCGGCCGTCGCGAGCCGACCATGGGCCTGCGCGGCATTCCGGAAACCGAGATCCTGTTCGAGGAGTTCGAGCTGCCCGCGGACCGGCTGCTCATGCCGCCGGCCGGCCTGGCGCGGGGCTTCGCCGACCTGATGGTGGCCTACAACTCGCAACGGATCGGCGCTGCCACGGTCGCCCTCGGCATCGCCCAGGGCGCCTTCGACCTGGCGCTCGACTGGGTCCGCCGCCGGCGGCAGTTCGGCCGCCCAATCGCCGAGTTCCAGGGCCTGCAATGGACGCTGGCCGATATGTCGATCGGGCTGGAGGCGGCGCGGTCCCTGATCCGGCGCGCCGCCGAGAGCGCCGCTCCCTTCCCCGACGCACGGCTGGCCGCGGAAGCCAAGGTCCTGGCCTCGGAAACCGCGATCAAGGTCACCAACGACGCCCTGCAGCTTTTCGGTGCCCGCGGCTACTCACGGCGTTTCCCGCTCGAACGCATGGCCCGGGATGCGCGCATGTTCACCATCGGCGGCGGCACCGCGCAGGTCCTGCGTACCCTCATCGCCGGGCGCCTGCTGGGCATGAAGCTTCCGCAGACGCGCGACGGCCACGCGAGGCTCGGCGACCAGAGCCCGCCGGCGCCGCGCGCGCCAACGGGGATCCCGCCCGAGGACGGTCGATAAGGACAAGGGCCGGATCCGTGCACCGACGACGCGCGAACTCCCGACCCGCCGCGCTGGCGTCCTGACCGCGTTCCCCGTTGTTCGATTCGCTCGGCGTCAGAGGTGCTTCATGCCCGGCTAAGGCGCTCGCTCGTCGCGGCGGAAGCCTGCCGGACCGATTGACGGCCGGCGCGCCCCGGCTACCATCGCAGCCGCGGCCCGCGCGCCGCCACCGCAGATCGCAGAGGAAGCCTTCCGCCCGTGACC
>CAZDBC010000047.1:0-12489 GCA_964503295.1 uncultured Kiloniellaceae bacterium
GGCACGCCCGGCCTCGGCCGCCAGGCGGTAGATGTTGCGCATCGGGTTGCGGAAGTGGAGCAGGGCCTCCTGGGTCCAGGCTGTCGGGCTGCCCAGTGCCTCCAGATAGGCCTTGCTGCGCAGCACCTCGGGGCTGCGCGTGACGTAGGTCATGAGAAAGCGCGTCGGCGCGCCCGCCCCGACGTAGCGCCGCGCCTCGACGAAGCCGGGCACGCCGAGTCGCTCCGGGATGTGCTCGCAGTTGTGCCACTCGCGGTAGCGCTCGAGGTAGTCCGTGTCGATGTCGGCCCAGAAGGCCATCAGTCCGCTGGCGGTCTCGCTGCTCGTCATGTCGCCCCCTTGCTTGCGCGCCGTTCGGTGCCGTCCGCCTGTTCCCGTCCGGCCAGGAGCGCGTGGCGCACGAGATCGACGATGTGGCGCCGGCGCTGCGCGATGCGCGCCGCGTCGTCCAGGTTCTGGTTCAGGATGACGCCGATGGTGTGGCGGTTGGAAACGTAGAAGTAGGCGATGCCGGTGATCGAGATGAAGAGGTCGCTGGGGTCGATGCCGGGGCGCAGCAGGCCGCGTCGCGCGCCTTCCTCGAGCACCGAGGCGAGCCGGTCGAGCAGCGGCCGGTAGGCGGTGCCGATCACCGGCGACTTGCGGATGTGGCGGGCGCGGTGAAGGTTCTCCGTGTTGAGCAGGTTCACCAGCTGCGGGTTCTCGAGAAAGATCTCGAAGGTCGAGCAGACGAAGTTCTCGATCGCCGCGACCGGATCGTCGACGTCCATCAGGCGTTCGCGGTGGTACTCGACGATGATCGCGTAGGCCCGTTCCATCACCTCGATGAAGAGGTTCTCCTTGCTCTTGAAGTAGTGGTAGATGAGGTTCTTGTCGACGCGCGCCCGGCGCGCGATGCGGTCGACCCGCGCGCCGGCGAAGCCGTGCTCGGCGAAGTCCTTCAGCGCGTGGTTCAGGATCCGGCGGCGCGAGCGCTCCGCCTTGAGGCTGCGCACGCCGCCTTCGGCGCGCCGGCCGCCCGCCTTGCGCCGCACGGCCGGCCGGGCGCGGTCGTCGCTGTCGTCCGTCGTCGCGGGAAGCGCGCGCGTCATCTGCCGTCCTCCTGATCCATGCCGAGCAGATGATAGATGCGGCGGGCGTAGTCGCCAAAGGCCGGCGCCGTCTTCATCTCGAGCGTGCGCGGATAGGGCAGGTCGATCTCGATGTTGGCAGCCATGCGCGCCGGCCCGGCGGTCAGCACCACGACCCGGGTGCCGAGCAGCACCGCCTCGCTGATGCCGTGGGTGACGAACAGGATGGTCTTGCGGCTGCGCTCCCAGATGCGCAGCAACTCCAGGTTCATCTTCTCGCGGGTCAGGGCGTCGAGCGCGCCGAACGGCTCGTCCATCAGGATCAGCTTGGGGTCGTGGATCAGGGCGCGCGCGATCGCGACGCGCTGCTGCATGCCGCCGGACAGCTCGTAGGGGCGGCTGTCCGCCTGGCCTGCGAGGCCGACCAGGTCGAGCAGCTCGAGCGCCCGCTCGCGCGCCTCCGCCGCGGGCAGGCGCAGCACCTCGGCCGGAAGCAGCACGTTCTCCAGCACCGAGCGCCACTTGAGCAGGAGAGGCTGCTGGAACACCATGCCGATGTCGCGCGCCGGGTCGAACGGTGTCTCGGCATTCCCGATGCGGATCTCTCCGGCCTGGAAGTCGAGCAGCCCGGCCAGGATCTTCAGCAGCGTGGACTTGCCGCAGCCCGAGGGGCCGACGATCGAGACCAGCTCGTTGTCGGCGACGTCGAAGGAGACGTCGGAGACCGCGACCACCGGCGCGTCCGGCGTGCCGTAGGTCTTGGCGAGGTTGCGCAC
The DNA here is from genome assembly GCA_964503295.1 of uncultured Kiloniellaceae bacterium. Lineage (GTDB taxonomy): Bacteria > Pseudomonadota > Alphaproteobacteria > Kiloniellales > Kiloniellaceae > CAZDBC01. The sequence continues at coordinate 1,847 of CAZDBC010000047.1, forward strand.
CGAGATGAAGGGCTGCATCGCTCGCTCAGGCGCCCGGCCGGCCCTTGAGATAGAGCCGCTCGAGCCCGGCGACGGCGCCGTAGAGCAGTACGCCGAGCAGGGTGATCACGATGACCGCCATGAACATGGCCGCCGTGTCCAGGCTGATCTGCACCTGCAGCATCAGATAGCCGAGCCCCTCCTTGGAGGCGATGAACTCGCCGACCAGCGCGCCGGCGACCGCCAGCACGGCCGCCACCTTCATGCCCGAGAAGACGTAGGGCAGGGCGCCGGGGAACTGGATCTTGCGGAAGATGTCCCAGCGCGAGGCGCGCAGGGTCTTCAGCAGGTCGATCAGCTCGGGCTCGATCTCGCGCAGGCCGCGCGCCGTGGTGATGACGATCGGGAAGAAGGCGATCGCGAAGGCGATCAGGATGTTGGTCGTGATGCCGTAGCTGAACCAGACCACGATAATGGGCCCGACCGCGACCTTGGGAATCATGTTGAGCGTCATCAGCAGCGGCATGATCAGGAGATAGCTCCAGCGGCTCCAGGAGAACAGCAGCGCGGCGGTCACGCCGAACACGACGGCGGCCAGGAAGCCGGCATAGATCTCGATCGCCGTGGCCAGCGCGTTGGACAACCAGTCGTACTCCGGCACCGCGAGCGAGCGCAGGGTGTCGAGCGGCGAGGGCAGGATGTAGTCGGGCAGCAGCTGCGACATGGCCGCCGCCTGCCAGACGGCGAGCACGAGAAGGTGCACGCCGAGCGCCGCGCCCTGGCGCACGAAGACGGCGCCGAAGGCGGCGACGCGATCGGCCAGTCCGGGCGGCCCGCTGCGCATCGGGCGCGGCGCCGGCCGATAGGTGCCTGCTTCGAGGGTCATGGCGAAGGCGGTCTCCCGCGACTTGGGGACGAATTCCCGGGGCCCGCTGCGCCGCCCCGACCCCCGCCGGCGGAAGGCGCGCGACAAGGGAACGCGATGCGCCTGCCGCCTGCGCGGCGGAAGTCGGGGACGGCGCGCCTCAACGGGCCAGCCTGCGCCAGAGGCGCACGGCCTCGCCCGTCACTCCCGTCACTCGGGCATCTTGACGCTCCGGTCGAGGAACGCGTTGGTGTAGAAGTCTTCGATCTCGATCGGGCCGCCGAGATCGTAGAACTCCTTGGCCAGCTCGTAGTCCTCCGCCATGCGCGCCGGGTCGAAATAGCCGAGCGCCACCTCGGTCGAGGAGGGCGCGGTCATCAGTTCGGTCACCGCACGCCAGTTCTTGATCTCGTTTTCCGCCTTGATGCCGGTGTTGGCCTCGATCAGGGCGTCGATGCAGGCCTCGGCGTGGTCGACGCAGTGGCGGTAGGCGCGCTGGGCGACCCCCACGAAGTCTTCGACCGCCTGCGGGTTGTCGGCCAGGAAGTCCTCGTTGACGAAAATCGAGTTGGAGTAGGGCGACAGGCCCAGCGCGCCGAGGTCGGTGCGCACCAGCTCGTCGCCGAAGGCGCCTTCCATGATGTAGTGGTAGTTGACGAAGAAGGTGGTGATGTCGACGGCGCCCGAGCGCAGGGCCGAGACCTTGGCGTTGGGCGCGATGTTGACCCAGGTGACCGAATCGGGATCGATGCCGTTCTTGCGCGCGATCGCCGGCCACACGGCGCGGATCGCGTCGCCTGCCGGCGTGCCGATCTCCTTGCCCGGGAAATCCTCGATGCCGGAGATGCCGGAATCCTTCAGCCAGTAGATGCCGTAGGGCGGCTTGGCAAAGACGTTCATCACCGCCTTCAGCTCGCCGTCCTTGGCGCGCACCACCATGGCCGCCGGGATGTCGGCGATGCCGAACTCGCTGGCGCCGGCGCCGACCTTCTGGGCCGCGACCGAGGAGCCGGCGCCCTGCTCGATGGTGACGTCGAGGCCGGCCTCGTCGAACCAGCCCTGCGCTTCGGCGTAGTAGAGCGGCGAGTGCGCGCCGGCCGGCACCCAGTTGAGGATCACGTTGACCGACGTGGCGGCCAGGGCAGGGCCGGCGGCCAGGGCGAAGGCGCAGGCAGCGGCGCCGATCGAAAGTCTCGCGAACATGTCTTTTGTCCTCCCGTTCAGCTTATGGCGTATCGATGTTCTCGATCTTGCTTTTTCCACTTTCGCCGGGGCGCGGCCCCGTGCCGCGGCCCCGAAGCTTCAGGCCGCGCGTTCAGAAGCGCCCGTCGCGCACCTCGTAGCGGGTCGGCTTGGCGTAGTGCGTCATGCCGCGCGCGACCCAGTCGGCGACCCAGTCGATCATGCGGCAGGTCGGCACCACCGGCAGGCCGAACAGGCGCTGGGCGAGGTCGGTGCGGTTGACCCAGCAGTCGGGCTGCTCCGCGCCGACGAAGACCGGCGCCTTGTCGAAGCGCTCGCCGAAGGCCAGCGCCAGATGGCGCACGCTTTCGGCATGCGGCGCGCCGATGTTGATCGGCGCCGACGGCGCCTCGCAGTGCAGCAGGCAGCGCACGATCTGGGCGCTGGCGTCGCCCTGCCAGATCACGTTGGCGTGGCTGGTCGAGACGTCGATCGGCGTGCCCTCGCGCACCCAGCTCGCGATGTCGAACAGCACGCCGTAGCGCAGGTCGATGGCGTAGTTGAGCCGCGCCAGCCGTCCGGGCGTGCCGTGCAGCGCGGAGAAGTACTCGAAGGCGCGCTCGCGCCCGACGCAGGAGTTGGCGTAGTCGCCGTAAGGGCCCGGCGGCTGGCGCTCGTCGCAGCCGCCGACCGCGACCGGCGCGAAGGGATAGACGCACAGCGTCGAGAAGGCGACAATGCGCGCGTCGCGGAAGTGCCGGGCGACCAGTGCCGGGGCGTAGGTGTTCATGGCCCAGGCGAAGGGCTTGTCGGCCTCGGTGCCGAACTTCTTGCCGGCCATGTAGATGACGTTGGGCAGCACCGGCAGGCGGCCGACCGCCGCCTCGTCCAGCAGGTCGGCCTGGATCGTCTCGATGCCCCAGGACTCGAGCCGTTCGCGCAGCGCCGGGTCGGAGAAACGCGCGACCCCGACGACGCGCTTGTCGGGCGCCGCGCGGCGGATCATGCGCGCCAGGCTCGGCCCCACCTTGCCGGCGACGCCGAGCACCATGACGTCGCCCTCCAGACGCTTCAGGTCCTCGACCAGCCCGGCCGTCGGCCGCGACAGGAGCTCCTCGAGCTGCTCTTCGTCGTCGATGCGCTCCGGCAGCGTCTCGTAGGTCAGGAGCTCCATCCGGCCCTCTAAAATTCACTGACTAGTGAGTGAATTTTAGAGGCGCGCGAACGGCGCTGTCAACGGTGCACGAACGCTTGTGCACCTATACGCCTGAGATCTGGATGAACTGGGCGCGCAGGGAATAGAGCTTCGCCAACAGCTCGTTTATGGCGATGCGCACGGGATTGAGCCGGGCGAAGGAGGCGCGCACCGCCTTGCGGGCTTCCTCGCGGCGGTCGTTGAACAGGTGGTCGAGCACGACGTTGGCCTCCTGCTGCGCCTCGCGCGCGACCTCCACCATCTGGCGGAAGAGGTCGAGATCCGCGTTGCCCAGCTCGTCGAACACCTGGCGCAGCGACTGGTACTCTTCCGAATCCCCCTTGAACACGCGCTCGAACCAGCGGTCGAGGTGTTCCCAGTAGATGTTGCCGATCTTGTGGCAATGGCCGCGCCCGCGCTCCACGGTGACGATCAGGCCGCCGCCGCCGATTTCCAGCAGCAGCCCGGAGCCCTGATCGAGCGCGTCGCGGTCGAGCGCCAGGGTCAGGAATTTGGCCAGCGCCTCGTCGAGGGCGCGGCAGCTCTTCTCGACTTCGCCCAGCGCCTCGGCCAGCCGGGCCGCGGCCGCATCCGGGTCGGCCTTCAGGCGCGCGGTCAGCCTGGCGATGATGCCGACCGCCTCGTCGATCCGCTTGATCGGCTCGATCGCGCCCATGACGTCGCCGATGCCGACGCCGCCCCCGCCCATCGCGTCCTCCGCTGGCCGGTGAGAGTCTTGGGAGGATCGGGCGCGACGCGCGCGCGTGTCAAGCACCGCCCGGCGCGCGCCCCGCTACTTGGCGCGGCGCCGGCTGCCCGGCGCCTTCTCGCCCAGGCCCTGGGTGATGCGGTCGAGCACCATGGCCAGCAGCACGATGCCGATGCCGCCGACGAAGGCCTGCCCGATGTTCAGGCGTTCGAGGCCGGCGTAGACCTCGAGCCCGAGGCCGCCGGCGCCGATGATCGCGGCGATCACCACCATCGAGAGCGCCAGCATGATGGTTTGGTTGACGCCGGCCATGATGGTCGGCAGCGACAGCGGGAGCTGCACCTTCCACAGGGTCTGCCCCGGCGTCGAGCCGAAGGCGATGGCCGCCTCGACGTACTCGTCGCGCACCTGGCGGATGCCGAGATTGGTCAGGCGGATCATCGGCGGCATGGAGAAGATGATGGTCGCGATCAGGCCGGGGACGTCGCCGATGCCGAACAGCATGACCGCCGGCACCAGATAGACGAAGGGCGGCGTGGTCTGCATGATGTCGAGGACCGGACGGATCGCCGTGGCGACCCAGTCGCTGCGCGAGCACAGGATCCCGACCGGCAGGCCGATCACCACGGAGAACAGCACCGCGGTGACCACCAGCGCCAGCGTGGTCATCAGTGCGCCCCACACCCCGATCAGCCCGACGATGTAGAAGGTGACCAGGGCGAACAGCCCGACCCGCCACGACGCCGCGCGCCAGCCGATGACGAAGATCAGCGCCAGGAAGACGAGCGGCGGTATCGACTGCAAAAGCCACTCGGTGCCGTCCATGACGGCGCGCACCGGCGGGCTGATGTAGGTGCGGAAGGCCTCGCGGAACACCGCGACGATCCAGTCGACGACCGCCGTCAGGATCTCGCGCGCCGGCAAATCGACGGCCTCGAAGGGATCGAGCGACAGGATCCAGCTAAAGTCCATCATTCCTCTCCTGGCGTAACGAGGGCACGGGCGCAACGGCAGCCGGCGCCGGCCTGCGGCGCCGAGCGCTGCGCGCTCATCCGGCGGCCAGACGCGGCGCCGCGCGCTCGGACCGCTCCTCGGCGGGGCCGACGCTGCCGCGCTTCTCCAGCATCGCCCGGATCAGCTCGGGTTCGTCGACCAGCCCCACGACCTCGCCGCTGTCCTCGGTGACCACGATCGGCCGGTTCGTGTAGAGGCGGCCTTTGAGCAGGTGGCGCACCACGGAGGACGCGCGGCAGGTCAGCACCAGCTCTTCCTTGCGCGTCTGCGCCGCCTCCTCCGGGTCTGCCTCGAGCACCTCCTCGAGCGCGCGCACCTCGGCCTCGCGCCCCTCTACCGTCACGCGCCGCAGACGCCGCTCGCTGTCGAGGCCGAAGCGGATCTCGGCGTTGCCGCGGCGGGCGACGAACGACAGGCCGTCGGCCTCGCCGGCCGGCTCGATCAGCGGGCTGTCCAGCGGCAGGGCGGTGGTGCCGGCGGTGATCACGCCGGTCGGGTCGGCCTGCTCGACGAAGCGGGCGACGTACTCGGTCTGGGGATTGACCAGGATCTCCTCGGGCGTGCCGATCTGCACGATCTCGCCGGCTTCCATGATGGCGATGCGGTCGCCGATCAGCATGGCCTCGTCGAGGTCGTGGGTGATGAACAGGATCGTGCGGTGCAGCTCGGACTGGATCTTCTTCAGCTCCTGCTGCATCTGCACGCGGATCAGCGGGTCGAGCGCGGAGAAGGGCTCGTCCATCAGCAGGATCTTGGCCTCGGTCGCCAGCGCGCGCGCCAGGCCGACGCGCTGCTGCATGCCGCCGGACAGCTCGGAGGGATAGGCCTCGACCCAGTCGCCCAGGCCGACGCTCTCCAGCACCCGGCGTCCGGTCTCCTCGATCTCCTCCTTCGGGCGGCCCTGCACCTCGAGCCCGTAGACCGTGTTCGACAGCACCGTGCGGTGCGGAAAGAGCGCGAAGTGCTGGAACACCATGCTCATGTCGTGGCGCCGGAGCTGGCGCAGCTCCTCGGCGTTCATTGCGGTGACGTCGCGTTCGCCGCGCTCGGGGTCGTTGAGGAAGATCCTGCCGCCGGTCGGCTCGATCAGGCGGTTGACGCAGCGGATCATGGTCGACTTGCCGCTGCCCGACAGGCCCATGATCACGAAGACCTGCCCGGCCGGGATCTCGAAGCTGGCGTCCTTGACGCCGATCACGTGCCCGGTCTCGGCCTGGATCTCGCTCTTGGACCGGCCCTGCGCGAGCAGCTCCAGCACGGACTGCGGGTTGGGGCCGAAGATCTTGGTGATGCCTTCGACGCGGATCAGGCTGGCGTTTTCGTTCATCTGGCGGTCATGGTGTGAAAAAGGGTCTGACGGGGTTCGATAGAGGCGTCATCCGCCGGGGCGCAGGCCGCTTGCAACGGGCTCGGGGGCTGCTGCGGCGGCGCGCGCCGCGACGGACGCGGCTGGACTGACTGCGCCCGGAGAACGCGGGGACGGAGAACGCGGGGACGGAGAACGCGGGGGCGCGCCCGCGCTGCGCACGCGCCCCCGGCGTTTGCGGACCTCGCGGTCAGCTGGCTGCGCCGCGTGCGGCCTCCAGCCAATCGTTGACCATGCCGCGGTTCTCCTCGATCCACTCGCGGACGAGCGGGCGAACCTGCCGATCGGTCAGGTCCTCCTCGCTGATCTTGGCGTCGACCTCGCTGATCCAGGTCAGCGGCAGGCGCACCTGGCGGAACAGCTCGGCCGCGGCCGGGTTGTCCTCGAGGAAGTCGTTGTTGGCCGCGACCACGATGTCGGCCGGCACGAAGCCCATCTTGATGGGATCGGTGACCGCGCCCTCGACGCCCTTGGCCTCCTCGGCCTGGTCGGAGACGATGCCGGGCGCGTTCACCCACATGACGTCCTCGCCGGGCGTCAGCGAGAGCAGCCAGGCGCTCGGACCCCAGGTGTAGTAGAGGACGGGATCGCCGGCGTCGACGCGCGCCAGCACCTCGGCGAAGTTGGCCGCGTAGCCGGCGTCGACGTGGTTGATGTAGTCGCCGGCGCCGAACTTCTCGATCATCGCGTTGATGCCCTCGTGGCAGCCCCAGCCCGGCGGGCAGCCGAACAGGTCGGCCTTGCCGTCGCCGTTGGCGTCGAAGGCCTCGCGCACCTCGGCGCGCTTGAAGTCCTCGATGCCCGTGATGTCGAACTTATCGACCGACCCGCTGTCGACCAGATAGCCCTGGATGCCGCAGGCCGGACAGTGCGGATCGAACAGACTCGCCTGCTCCCCGAAGCCGTCGGGCAGCTGCGGGTCGTGCAGCGGGAACCAGCCGTTCGGCCAGTAGTGGGCGTCGCCCTCGGTGATGGCGAGATAGGCGACCGGATTGGACAGGGAGATCGGATCCTGGACGTCGTAGCCGAGCTCGCCGAGCAGTTCGACGAAGACCCAGCTCACCGGAATGGCGGAGGTCCAGGTGGCGACCGCGGGCTGTACGCTCACGCCGTCGCCGGGCTGATCGGCCTTGGCCGGTAATGCGCCGGCGCCGGCCAGGGCGGCGACACAGACTGCGGAGAGCAGCGGCTTCGACAGACGCGAGCCGCGCAATGCGCTAATTGGCTTCATGTCTTAGCCTCCTTGCGTTGTGGTTGGTGTGTGGCTCCTCCTCTCGCAAACGAGCCCTGATGCAATGATAATCGATGGGACCGTCGCGGAGTCAATCCACCCCCGGCAGCAGAGTCAATACTTGGCTGCCAGCGGCACGAACAGGCCGAACCTGTCCCTGGGCGGCGCTTTTTCGCCGTCGGGCAGACATTGCGGTTCGGCTGTCACGCCCGGTCAACGGCCGCCGCGGCGAGAGGTTCCAAATAAATCGCGCTGTCCACAATTAGCCTGTGTCTGCGCGCGCCCGCGGAGAGATCCGCGGAGAGAAGCGACCCGGGCTCTGGCACAGGGCGGTCAGGGGGTCACTCCGCGGACGGCGTGATCAGCCCCCGTTCGCGGGCCCAGGAACGCCACTCGACCTTTTCCGACGCGATCGGCTCCAGTCGCTCCTCCAAAGCGTGATTGTCGCTGAAGACCATGAGGTTGTCGCAGGGCCAGCGCGCCGACGGCGCGATCAACCCATCGAGGCCGAGGAAGACCAGTGCGGCACCAATCTTTTGCGTCTGCCTGTAGTCACGCTTGCCATAGCGCGCCGGATCGACGCCGAGGCCGGGCAAATCATGCCGCGCGAGGCGTAGCGTGCGCGCCGTGGAGACGGCAAGGCGGGTCACCTTGATCGGCCGGGGACCGGGGACGGGGGTCAGATCGAGGAGAAAGCTGGCAACCTCGGCCAGGGCACCGTCGCGCTCCAGGCTCGCGTAGAGCACGCTGACCTCGGGCTCATGGAGACGGGTCGGTGGTGCCCAGCGCCCGCCGTTGATCGCCGGCGCGGTCGGGTTGGCGGCGATGCGGGTCGCCCGGAAAACTTCGCCGTCGAAGCGCTCGGTGCGGAACGTGTTCAGGCGGTCGAGCAGGTCCTGATCATGGATCATCCCCCCGTCCGCGGCGCCTCACAGGTAGACGCCGTCGCGCAACTGGTCGACCAGCCGGCGCACCTCGTCGATCCGCCCCGCGCGAATCAACTCCGCCGGCGAACTGCCGCGCAGATGCTTCTGCGGCGCGAACATCCACTGGCGGGTCTCCTTCGGTTGGTAGAAGTCGGTGAGTTGATCGACGATGAACTCCAGCTCCAGCAGAGTCTGTTCGGTGCGGGCATGCGGATAGGCGCGGCCCTGGTTCCAGCGCGACACGGTCTCCGGTCGCGTGCCGAGCAGGTTGGCCACATCGACGTGCCGCAGCGCGCCCTTCTCGCGGATCGAATCCAGCCGCCGGGCGACCGCGTTGCTTACCGGAACCGCCTGCGCTTGCGTCATTTCCCACCTTCCTTGCCCCAGTGCCGAAGCCGGATGCGTCGTTTCGGATCAGTGAAGTCTTCGGCGGCTCCAGGGTAGATCGACTTTATCACTGAGTCTTATATTGAGCAATAAATTGACATTTCTATAGGCCCCAGGCCGGCGGGCCCTCGGCGACGATGGTGCGCAGGCGCGCGCCGGCGACCACCAGGGCGGTCAGCCGCCCGGTCGTCGCGCAGCCGGAATCGAGATTGATGCGGTGGCCATGGACGCGCCCGGCGTCGCGCTCGGGCGTGTGGCCGTGGACCACGATCTCCTCGAAGGGCCAGCGCCGGGCCGGGCAGTTGAGGAAGGGCTCGCGGATCCACAGCAGGGTCTCCTCCGACTGCTCGTCGCGGCCGCGGCGCGGGTCGAGGCCGGCGTGCACCAGCAGGTAGCCGTCGACCCGTTCGAGCAGTTGCAGGCTCTCGAGCGCGCGCTTCTGGTCCGCGTCCAGGCGTGCATCGAGCGCCCGCGAGAGGCCGTCCAGGCCGCCCCCGACCGCGCCGCCGGTCAGGCCGAAGGATTCCAGCGTCGCGCCGCCGCCATTGTAGAGCCACAGCCGCAGGTCGCTCGCGCTCAGCTCGCCGCGCCAGGCGGCGCGCAGCCAGACGTCGTGGTTGCCGGCCAGGATGGTCTGCCGCACCCCGGGCAGGCCAAGCCCGGCTCCGGCGAGGCGCAGCGCGCCGGCCGAATCCGGCCCGCGGTCGATCAGGTCGCCGAGGTAGACCAGCCGGACGTCCTCGATTCCCTCGCCCTGCAGCGCCGCGATCTCCGCGCGCAAAGCCTCGAGCAGGCGCGCCAGGTGGGCCGACTGGCCGTGCACGTCGCCGATCGCGAGCAGCGCCCGGCCGTCCGGCAGCGCGCGCGGCGCCGGCCGCCAGTCGCCGCGGCGGATCTCGATCTCCGCGGGCTCGGGCAGGGTCTCGTCCATGACGCCCAATGTCGTGGCCCGGGCCGGCCGGGTAAAGCCCGCATGGGCGGCGCCCGCCCTCTTGCACGGAACGGCGGGGGCGAGACAACGTTCCCGCAAGGCAGGCAGAGGGAAGGGGTCGATGCCGCTGTCTTGGAAATCGCGCGCTCGCGCCGTGCGGATCTTCGCGCTGGCGCTGCTCCTGCCCGCGGCGCCGCTCGCCGCGCAGGACTTCGCCGCCGGGCGCGCGGCCATGATCGAGACCATCGAGCGCCACGCCCGCAGCCTGCCCGGTGTGGTCGAGGGCGGCCGACTCGACCCGGCGGTGCTGCGCGCCATGGGCGCGGTGCTGCGCCACGCCTTCGTGCCCGAGAACCTGCGCGGCCACGCCTACGAGGACCGGCCGCTGCCGATCGGCTATGGTCAGACCATCTCGCAGCCCTTCATCGTCGCCCTCATGACCCATTTGCTCGAGGTCGAGGCGGACGACCGGGTGCTGGAGATCGGCACCGGCTCGGGCTACCAGGCCGCCGTCCTGTCGCCGCTGGTCGCGCGCGTCTATACCATCGAGATCGTGCCCGAGCTCGGCCGCGCGGCCGCCGAACGCCTCGAGGCACTTGGCTACGAGAACGTCGAGACGCGCATCGCCGACGGCTATTACGGCTGGCCCGAGGCCGCGCCCTTCGACGGCATCGTGGTGACCGCCGCGGCCGGCCAGATCCCGCCGCCGCTGATCGAGCAGCTCGCCGCCGGCGGGCGCATGGTGATCCCGGTCGGCGGCCCCTTCGCCGCGCAGCAGCTCATGCTGGTCGAAAAGCGCGCCGACGGCGGCGTCACGACGCGCCAGCTGCTGCCGGTCAGATTCGTGCCCTTTACCCG
>CAZDBC010000048.1:0-12139 GCA_964503295.1 uncultured Kiloniellaceae bacterium
CGGCCGGCGGCAGGCCGATGCGCTCGCGGATGATCTCCTGAGCCCGCCACAAGCCGCCGAGCTCGTCGACGAGACCGAGCGCCTTGGCATCCTCACCGGTCCAGACCTGACCTTCTGCGGCCCCGAGCACCTGCTCGCGCGGCAGGTCGCGGCCGCTTGCAACCTTGTCGAGGAAGTCCTGATAGGTCCGGTCGAGGCTCTCTTGCAGCCGGGACCAGCCTGCAGGCGAGAAGTCGCGGTTCGGGCTCCAGAGGTCGGCATTGCGGCCGGCCTGCACCGAATCCCAATTGATATCCAGCTTGTCCCAGAGCTCGTTGAGCACGAATTTGCCGGAGACGACGCCGATTGAACCGGTCACCGTGCCCGGCTGCGCGACAATGACGTCGGCCGGCGCGGCGACGAAGTAGCCGCCCGAGGCGGCAACGTTGCCCATGCTCACCACGACCAGCTTGCCGGCTTCGCGCGCGCGGCTCAGCTCGCGCCAGATGACGTCCGACCCGACGTAGGAGCCGCCGGGACTGTCGATGCGCAACAGGATGGCCGCGATCTCGGGGTCCTCGGTCGCAGCGGCGATGGCGTCGGCAATCCGGTCCGACGCCATGACCTCGCGCTGCAGAAACGGTTCCTCCTCGCTTTGCGACAACAGGATCGGTCCAAGGCCGTAAACCAGCGCGACCGCCTTGCCCTCGATCGGGGCCGGCGGGGGCGGCGGCCGGTAATCGATCAACTCGATCAGCTCGCTGCCGGACCCGGCCCGGTCGAGAACGGCGTCCGAGACTTGGTCCCAGTAGCCTAGTCGATCGATCAGCTTGCGCTCGACCCCGTCGCGCGCCGAGAAGGGGGCTTGGTCGATCAGGTTGCGTGCCTCGGCCGGCGTCAGCTCGCGGCCCTCGCCGATGCCGCGCGCGATCTGCTCGATCCAGGAGTCGACCAGCCGCTGCAGATTCTCGCGTTGTGGCTCCGGCAGAGACTGTGCGGTGAAGCTGCTGACCGCCCCCTTGTACTCGCCGCGGGTGCCGAAACGCGCGCGCACGCCGATCTCGCGCAGGGCGGCTTCGGCGAAAGGCATGTCGAGCAGAAATCCGGAAACGCCGATATCGCCGGAGGGCTGCAGCCAGATCGAGTCGGCGGACGTCGCCAGGTAGTAGTGCAGGGTGCCGTTGCCGCCTTCGCCGAACGTCTCCGCGAAGGCGAAGGCGAACTTGCCGCTGGCGCGAAATCGCGCGACCGCCTGCCGCAGCTCCTGCATCTGGGCAAGCCCCAGGCCGCCCCGTCCGACATGGAGCAGCAATCCCTTGACCCGGTCGTCCTCGGCTGCCGCGTCGAGCTTGGAAAGCAGCAGCGGCAGCGGCTGGGTGCGCTCCAGGCTCGGCAGGCCGAAGGGGCCGCGCGGGCTCCGCTCGACGATCCCGTCGGCCACGTTGAGCACCAGGACGGCCGAGTCCGGTACGGCGACCCGCGCGGGGCGGACGACGTCGCCTCGATCCCACAGCAGGGCAGCGGCCACCACGACGAGGACGACCGCGAGGCCGATCGTCGCCAGGATCCCGACGACGCATTTCAGCAGGAACAGAACGATGCGCATGGCCGCCGCGCGAACCCTCCAGATGCGCCGTGCGGCGCGCCGGACGGCCTGCGGCCGAAGACCGCTACCGTCTTAGCCTTCAGTATTGCCAGTCCCGGGTCACAAGCGTCAACCGGCGAGCTGTGCTATATCGTTGACCGATCGCCGGCCGCCAGTAACGCCGCGCAAGGGAGCGCGGGACCGCCGGTCGGGAACGGGGACCTGGAGCGCGGAAAGCATGGTGCGCACAGCGACCGCACTGGGGCTGGTTGCAGGCCTGTTCGCCGCCATGGTGGGTCCAAACTGCGCGGCCGCCGAGGACCCGATGCTCAACTTCGCCGACGACTGGACCTACCGCTGCATCGAGGACTGGGAGAGTGGCGAGCAGGTCTGCACGACGGAGAAGCTGACGATTCAGAACGACAGGATCTTCGTCATCTATTTCGTCAACAACTCCGACGGCGTGGCGCCCCTCGTAATCACCGGCGAGGATCAGCGCTTCGCCGAGGTCGGCGTAAAGGTGGACGACGAGGAGGCTATCACCTCGGATCTGTGCGACGTCGGCTACTGTTATTTCGAGGCTGACCAGAGCAGACGCCTGCTCGAACAGTTCAAGCGCGGTCGGCGGGCCCACGTCTGGATAAAGTCCGACCAGTCCCGGCACATTCTCGATCAGACGATATCGCTGATCGGCTTCATCAATGCCCTTAGCGGATAATGTCGATTGCAGATCTCCAAATCGGCTCGGACCGGACTCAGCGATCCTGGGCGTGATATTCCGGGTTAGGCATCATATCGACGGCCGACGCGACCCGGTTGCTCATGTTGAAGAAGCCGATCACGGCCGCGATGTCGAAGATGGCGGCCTCGGAGAAACCGGCCGCGCGCAGCGCATCGCGGTCGGCATCGGTCACCAGCCAGGGGGTCTCGGTCGTCTTCCACGCGAAGTCGAGCATGGCGCGCTGCCGGGCGCTGAGTTCGGCCGCCCGATAGTTCATGACCAGCATCTCGCCGAGCTGCGGGTCGCCGGACAGGCGGCGCACCGCTTGCCCGTGCGCGACCAGGCAGTAGTAGCAGCGGTTCACGCTCGAGACGACGACCGCGATCATTTCGCGTTCCAGCTTGGTCAGCTCCGAGTCGCCGAGCATCAGTTCGTTGTACATGGCCGTAAAGGCGCGGAACTTGTCCGGCCGGAAGGCATAGGCCCGGAGCACGTAGGGAACCAGGCCCAGCTTTTCCCGGCATTTGTCGAAATAGGCGCGAATGTCCTCGTCGAGCTCGGCTTCGTCCGGCACGGGCAGCTTCATGACGTGATCGGGTTGCGGCACTTTCTCAGGTCTCCCTGTTTGGTGGTCACGGCCATGCCGGTCGGCGAGCGGTCTCTCCGCGAGCGTGGGGACGATCGCCGTAACAGGCAAAGGTCCCGGTCAGCAGCCGGCCGGAATCGGACCAGCCTGCCGACCTGACGGACGGAGAGACGAATCCGCCGCCCTCACGGCGGCCCGAAGCGTCCGCCGCGATCCGTGCCGCCCAGTTGTGCCCGGTGGCGCAGCAGGTGGTCCGCCAGAACGATGGCGAGCATGGCCTCGCCCACCGGCACGGCCCGGATCCCGACGCAGGGGTCGTGGCGGCCCTTGGTGACGATTTCCCTATCGCGCCCGAAGCGGTCGACCGTGCGGCGCGGCGTCAGGATCGAGCTGGTCGGCTTGACCGCGAAACGAACCACGATGTCTTGGCCGCTCGACAGGCCACCGAGGATGCCTCCGGCGTTGTTCGAGAGGAAAAGCACCTCGCCGTCATTGCCCATGCGCATCTCGTCGGCATTCTCCTCGCCGCTCAGGGCGGCGGCCGCCAGTCCGGCGCCGATCTCGACCCCCTTGACCGCGTTGATGCTCATCATCGCCTTGGCGATATCGGCGTCCAGCTTGTCGTAGACCGGCTCGCCGAGACCGGCCGGCACGCCGCGTGCCACGACCTCGATCACCGCGCCGAGCGAGGACCCCGCCTTGCGCGCCCGGTCGAGCAGCTCCTCCCATTGGCGGGCCGCTTCGGGGTCGGGGCACCAGAAGGGATTGTCCGCCAAGGTCGACCAGTCGGCACGCGCGGGCTCTATGCGGTGCGCGCCCATCTGGATCATGGCGCCGCGTATCTCGACCTGCCGCCCGAGCGCGTGGTCGAGCACCTTTCGCGCCACGGCACCGGCTGCGACCCGCATCGCGGTCTCGCGCGCCGAGGCCCGGCCGCCGCCGCGGTAGTCGCGGATGCCGTACTTGCGCCAATAGCTGTAGTCGGCATGGCCGGGCCGAAACTTGTCGGCGATCTCGCTGTAATCCCTGGAGCGCTGGTCCTCGTTGAGGATCTGCAGCGCGATCGGCGTGCCCGTGGTCGAGCCCTCGAAGGTGCCGGAGAGGATCTGGACCCGGTCCGGTTCGCGGCGCTGGGTCGTGTGGCGCGACTGCCCCGGCCGGCGGGCGTCGAGCCAGAGCTGAATGTCGTCTTCTTTCAGGGCAATGCCGGGCGGCACGCCATCGATCACGCAGCCGAGCGCCGGGCCGTGACTCTCCCCCCAGGTGGCGAAACGGAAGGCCTGACCGAAGCTGTTGCCCGGCATCGCGCGGGCTGTCCCTAGTTCTGCGGCGTGAAGTTCTGCAGCAGCTCAGCCAGCTGCGGGGCCGCGTCGGTCGCCATCATGCCGACCACGTGATAGCCGGCGTCGACATGGTGCACCTCCCCGGTCACCCCGGTCGAGAGATCCGACAGCAGATAGAGAGCGGCGCCGCCGACCTGGTCGAGACTGACGTTACGGCGCAGCGGTGCATTGTACTCGTTCCACTTCAGGATGTAGCGAAAGTCGCCGATTCCCGAGGCTGCCAGGGTGCGGATGGGCCCCGCCGAGATGGCATTGACCCGGATTCCCTGATGGCCGAGATCGGCGGCCAGATAGCGTACGCTGGCCTCGAGCGCCGCCTTGGCCACGCCCATGACGTTGTAGTGGGGCATTACCCGCTCCGCCCCGTAGTAGGTCAGAGTGAGCAGGCTGCCGCCGGCGTTCATCATGGGCACCGCGCGCTGGCTGACCGCGGTGAATGAATAGCAGGAAATGTCGAGCGAGCGGACGAAGTTGTCGCGGCTGGTATTGAGATACTTGCCTTTCAGCTCGTCCTTGTCCGCGTAGGCAATGGCATGGACCAGAAAATCGAGCCGGTCCCAGCGCTTGCTCAGCTCGGAGAAGACCTCGTCGATGCTCGAATCCTCGGCGACGTCGCACGGGAGCATGATCGACGAACCGACCGATTCGGCGAGCGGCTTGACCCGCTTGGCCAGGGCCTCGCCCTGGTAGGTGAAGGCGAGTTCGGCGCCCTGGGCATGAGCCATCGACGCGATGCCCCAAGCGATCGAGCGCTCATTGGCGACACCCATGACGAGGCCACGTTTGCCCGCCATGAGCGGTTCGGTATCGGTCATTCCTGCACTCTGAGAGATGTGGGTCTAAGTGGTTGCGGGGGCCGGCCGGCGGCGGGTGGCGCATCCTACACGAAAGGCTAAGGTGGTCAAAGACCGGCGCCCGCTTCCGGTCTGGCGCTAAGCCCCTGAAGTCCGTGGGTTTGATAGCCGTGAACCAACTTTGCTGCCAAGCGCGCGGACCTCGGCGGCGATTGTCCACCCTGGCATCCGCCCGCGCGGCTTCCTATAGTAAAGTCTAAGGCTGGGGTGCCGGTCCAAGACGGCCGGCTGAGATCACACCCATCGAACCTGATCTGGGCAATGCCAGCGAAGGGAGCCGGATGGTTTCAGGGCAATATTCCGCAATCGGAAAAGAGCGTCCGCGGGTCGCCATCGTCGGCGGCGGCGTCTGCGGCCTCGGCATCGGCTGGCGTCTGGCGGCGGCCGGCTGCCCGGTCAGCATCTTCGAGCGCGGCCGGGCCGGTCGCGCGGCCTCCTGGGCTGCGGCCGGGATGCTCGCCGCCGGGGTCGAGACCGAGCCGGGCGAGGAGCGGCTCTTCTCCCTGACGCGGCGCAGCCAACGGCGCTGGCCCGCTTTCGCGCGCGAACTCGAAGCGGCTTCGGGATTGCCGCTCGGCTACCGGGACGAGGGTACGCTTGTCGTGGCTCTGACGCGCGACGACGCGGCCCGGCTCGAGCAGCGCAGCCGCTTTCAGGAGCGGCTCGGCGTGCGACTCGAGTGGCTGTCGGGCGCGGATGCGCGCCGGCGCGAGCCCTATCTGCGCTCCGGCCTGGCCGGCGCCGTCTTCTCGCCCGACGATCACCAGGTCGACAACCGGCTGTTGGTCGCCGCGCTGGTGCGCGCCTTCACGGCGGCAGGCGGGGATCTGCGCGAAGCTGTCGAGGTTGGCGGCCTCGACACGGCCGGCGGTGTCGTCCGTGGCATCCGGGTCGACGACCGGGTCATGGCGTTCGACATGGTTGTGCTGGCGGCCGGTGCCTGGTCGGCCGGCCTGGCCGGGCTCGACGGGGCCGCCCGACCGCCGGTGCGGCCGGTCAAGGGGCAGATGCTGGCGCTGCGCATGGCAACGGAGACCCCCCTGTTGCGGCACGTTCTCTGGTCGCCCGGCGTCTATCTCGTGCCGCGCGCCGACGGCCGGCTGATCGTCGGCGGAACGGTCGAGGAGCAGGGCTTCGACGAGCGGCTGACCGCCGGCGGCCTCTATGCGCTACTCGAATCGGCCCGTCGGGTGGTGCCCGCCACCGACGAGTTGGCAGTGGACGAGTTATGGGTCGGATTCCGGCCGACCAGCCGGGACGATGCGCCTATCCTGGGCCCTGGCGCGCTCGAGGGGCTGGTGCTCGCGACCGGTCATCACCGCAACGGCATTCTGCTGGCGCCGGTCACCGCCGATCTCGTCGCCGACTACATTTTGACCGGCTGGCAGGACAGAGACCTCGAGGACTTCGGACCTGGCCGCTTCGCGTCGCCGACGGCGCGGACCCCGAACGTGCGCGTGGACGCGGCGACATGACAAGACTGGTCGTCAACGGAGAGATCGAAGACCTGGAGGTCGCGAACCTGCTGGACCTGCTCGAGGCCCGGGCCGTCGATCCCGCCCGTCGCGGCGTGGCGGTAGCCCTCAACGGCGCCGTGGTTCCGCGCGGGCAGTGGCGCGAAACGCGGCTTCGCCCGGACGATCGGGTCGAGATCGTCAAGCCCTTCGCGGGCGGATAGCGCCGCGATGCGAGATGGGGAGGAACGAATGTCCGACAGCCTGACCCTCGGCGGCCGCAGCTTCGCTTCGCGGCTTATGCTCGGCACCGCCGGCTATCCGAACCAGCAGGTCATGCTCGATGCCGTCGCGGCAAGCGGCGCCGAGATCGTGACCGTCTCGATCCGCCGTATCAGCCTGGAAGGCCACGCGGAATCGCCGCTCGAGCTGCTTCGCGACACGCATGTCCTGCTTCCCAACACGGCGGGCTGCACGACAGTCCAGGAAGCGGTGCTGACCGCCCGGCTCGCGCGGGAGGCGCTGGACACCGACCTGGTCAAGCTCGAGCTGATCGGCGATGAGGAAACGCTCTACCCGGATGTCGTCCAGCTTGTCGAGGCGGCGCAGATCCTGGTCGGAGACGGCTTCACGGTTCTGCCGTACTGCACCGACGATCCGGTGGTCTGCCAACGCCTCGCGGATGTCGGTTGTGCCGCGGTCATGCCGCTCGGCTCGCCGATCGGCTCGGGGCTCGGCCTGTGCAACCCTTACAACATAGAGCTGATAGTCGGGCGCAGCCCGGTGCCGGTTATCCTCGACGCGGGGATCGGTACGGCCTCGGATGCGGCTTTGGCGATGGAGCTCGGCTGCGACGGCGTTCTGGTCAACAGCGCCGTCGCCAAGTCGCTCGACCCGGTCGCCATGGCCGGGGCAATGCGCGATGCCGTTGCGGCCGGATGGGCAGCACGTCTTGCCGGGCGCATCCCCAAACGGCTGGCCGCGGAACCCTCGAGCCCGCAGCTCGGCCTCATCGGCGCATGACCCTGCCGCAGCCGCCACTGCTGGTGATCTCCGATCGCAAGGCGGCTTGTCTGCCGCTGGACGAGGTGGCGGCGGCGACGTTTCGTGCCGGCTGCCGCTGGTTCAGCCTGCGCGAGAAGGACATCGGCGCAGCCGCGCAGGCTGCGTTGCTGAGTCGGCTCGCGCATATTGCCCGCATGTCCGGCGCGTGCCTCACCGTTCATGGCATGTCGGCGGATCCCCCCGCGGCCGACGGTGTGCACCTGCCGCGCGATGCGGACGTGGCGGCGGTGCGGCGGCGTTTGGGGCGGGCGGCGTTGATCGGCTTTTCAGCGCACAACGGGGAGGAGGCCGCGGTGGCCGCCGCCGGCGGCGCCGACTATGTGACGCTCAGCCCGATCTTCGCCAGTTCATCGAAGCCCGGATACGGCCCGCCTCTCGGACTCGACGGGCTGGCCCAGGTGGCCGCAGCGGTATCGTTGCCGGTGGTGGCTCTGGGCGGCGTCACGGCTGCCAGGGTCTCGGACTGTCTGGCGGCGGGCGCGGCCGGAGTCGCGGTCATGGGCACGGTCATGGCCGCCGCGGACCCCGGGCGTTCGATGCGTGAACTGCTCGCCGCCCTGGCCTCATAAGCGGTCCTGACCTCACGCCGATCGGTGGCGGCGACGACGGCGCCGGATTCCCCGGCTATAGTGCTGCCCATACGCATCGATCGATCCGGATCCGCAAAGGTGGTGAACGCCATGTCGTCGTCAGACAAGTCGCGCGATGAGCCCCCGCGCTTCGAGGGCGCCAGACAGGGCGGGGCCGATCTCCTGCGGTTCCTGCGCTACACCCTGGGGCGCTTCGCCGCCGACAGTTGCCCGCAGGCGGCGGCGGCCCTCAGCTACTCCTCTCTGCTCGCCATGGTCCCGTTGCTGGCGATCGGGATCGCCGTTCTCTCGTCCTTCCCGGCGATGGAAGCATTGCGCTTCGAGGTGCAACAGCTTCTCTTCCAGAACCTCTTGCCCGACACCGGCGTGGAAATAAGCGATCAACTGGCCGCCTTCCTCGAGAACGCTCAGCGCATGACGGGGCCGGGGCTGGCTGGCCTAGCGGTCACCGCCCTGCTGCTGCTCTCGACCATCAGCACGTCGTTCCAACGCATCTGGCGGGTGCGGCGTCAGCGTTCGCTCATCGGCCGGATCCTCGTCTACTGGGCCGTTCTCACACTCGGACCTCTGCTGGTCGCGGCGTCGCTCTCGATCACCCGTTTCGGTCAGGAGGCGGTGACCGCCTCGGGCCTGGAGGACGTCACGGGGCCGCTGTTCAACCTGGCAAGCGCCTTCAAGCTGCTGCTCTCGACCGCCGGCTTCAGCCTGCTCTATCTGGTGCTGCCCGGCCGCACGGTCCGGCTCCGCCACGCTCTTGCCGGCGGTCTCGCAACGGCGATTCTGCTTGCCTTGCTCGGCCGCGCGTTCGGCCTGTACGTCACGCACTTCCCTTCCTATCAGGCGGTCTACGGTGCCATCGCGGCCGTGCCCATCTTCCTTGTGTGGATGTACCTCTCCTGGGCGGTCATCCTGCTTGGCGCCGAGATCGTCGCGGCCTTGCCGGAATGGCAGTTCGCCCAGCGCGGAGGGCGCCGATCGATGGGGCCCGGGCCGCGTCTCGCGCTCGCTCTCGTCGTGTTGCAGCGGCTGCGCGCGGCCGCGCGCAGCGGTGCGGTAGCCAGGGAGGTCGAGCTGGCGCGCGGGCTGCCGATTAGTCTGGAGGAACTGAGCGATGTCCTCGACCGGCTGGAACGGGCAGGCTACGTAACGGCTGCGGGCGCCGGGCGCTGGGTGCTTTCCCGCGACCTATCAAGCGCCGATCTGCACGGCCTGATGGCGGCCCTCAAAGCCGACCTGGCGCCCGGGGCCGGCTGGCCACCGCCGATCGGACAACTCGTCGGCGAACTGGCGGCGGCCCGGGACGCATCCGCGAACACCTCGCTTGCCGAGCTGCTCGATCGGCTCGCTCGAGTAGAGGAGCTAAGGTTCGCCAGGTCCAGTTAGTCTGTCCTCGATCTGCGTCCGGACGTCTTCGGGCAAATCGCGAATGGCGGTCTGAAGCTCGTCCAGCGCGCGCCGTAGCGCGTGCACCTGGTCGAGCAGGCGCAGCACCACTGGAATCGCCTCCTCGTTGACGTCCAGGTCCTGGCGCAACTCGGCGATCAGGCGCACCCGTGCTATGTCGGCGGAATCGAAGAGGTAACCGCGGCCGCTCTGGCTCGGCAGCACCCAGCTCTGCTCGATCCAAAGATTGAGCTCGCCGGGCGCGATCTGCAACTCCGTCACGACCTGGTCGAAGGTGATCAGCACGCCGTGCTCGGTCATCTCGGCCTCCGATCGGTACAGCCGCCGGCGCCCTCGCGCCGCATGCCGCCGCTCCGCGACATCTCAGGTCAGCCCCTCGGTCCGGCGCGGATCGTAGGCATGCTCCTGACCCCACTTCTCGATGAAGGACTGCAGCTCCGGGTCGGGCTTTTCGGGGAGCACAACGCGCAAATGGACCAACTGATCGCCCGCGACGCCGTCACCGCGGGCGGGGACGCCCTTGCCCTTCAGGCGCAGGACCTTGCCGCTGTTGCTGCCGGGGGGAATTCGCATCGCCACCTTGCCGTGCACCGTCGGCACGTCCACCCGTGCGCCGAGCACGGCCTCGGACAGACTTATCGGCAGATCGAGGTGAATGTCGCGGCCTTCGCGCCGGAAGAATCGGTGCGGCTCGACCTGGACCTGGATCAGGGCATCGCCTGCCGGCGCGCCGCCGACTCCCGACATGCCCTGACCCTTGAGGCGCAGCACCTGCTGGTCTTCGGTTCCGGGCGGGATCTTGACGTCGATGGTGCGGTCCCCGGTCAGGCTGACCCTCTTCGTCGTGCCCGTCGCGGCCTCCAGGAAGCTGATGGGCAGCCTGTAGGAGACGTCGGCGCCGCGCCGCCTGATGGTGCTGCCGCGCGTGCGCCGGGCGCGACCGAAGAGATCGGCGAAGATGTCCTCGGCGCTGAAGCCGGCGCCCTCGCCGAAATGGGCGTATTTGGCCCCTTCGGGCTGCTCGGCATGCTTGTAGAACCCGCTCCAGCGCGGCGTTTCCTGACCGCTGCTGTCGATTTCGCCGCGATCGAAGCGGGCGCGCTTGTCCGGATCGCCGAGCAGGCTGTAGGCCTGGGAGATCTCCTTGAACTGCCGTTCTACCGAGTCGTTACCCGGGTTGATGTCGGGATGGTATTTCTTCGCAAGCTTGCGGTAGGCGCGCTTGATCTCGTCCTGGCTCGCCTTGCGATCGATCCCGAGGATCTTGTAAGGGTCCTGCATAAGCTGTTTTTAGATCAAGGTACCGGTACTTGGCGAGCGCTGCCGACCCAACTCTCTGATTTGGGTTGCTCGAGACGACGTCGCCGCGGACGACAGGCTCGCGTGCCGATCAGGGGTCGTTTGTTCGATCGGCCGTGCCCCGAAGACAGGCCGCTGGGCGAGAACCCGCCGCGCCCGAAGGCCAGCTACGGCGGGCACCCGGCTTAACTCTGGATCGCCCAGGAACCGTCCGGCTGCCTGCAGGCGACGCCGTAGGCCGTTTCGGTCCGGCCATTGATCACGACGGTGTGTTCGAACTCGCGGCAGTACTGGCCGCTCGAGGAATAGCCGTCCCGAACCGGCGTCACCGCACCCCGATTGGTGTTGTTGGGGTTGTTCCAGGTGATCGTCTCGCCGATGGGCGCCGTCTGGGCGGCCCGCTGCGCCTGCGCCGCCTTGAGGCGGTCGGTCTCGTCCATGCTGCGACCGATCTCGCTGCCGAGAAAGCCGCCCGCGACCGCGCCGAGCGCCGTTGCCGCCAACTGTCCCGTGCCAGAGCCGAACTGGGCCCCGAGAAGGCCGCCGGCGGCCGCGCCGGTCACCGCACCAACCGTCTGCTTTGTGCCATAGCCGGTGTCGGCACAACCGGCCGACAGGAGCATGGCCGCGGCTGCGGCGATAATAGCTATGTATTTCATTCTATTAGCCTCTTTACCGTGACCTTAAACCCGTTCATGGGGCTGCCGGAACGGCCGCCTCCATGGAGTTTACGACCGGCCGCCAAGCGTCATCCCCGCCCGAAAGCAAAGCTTTATGTGGGGTAACGCCGCCCGGCACGTCAAGGTTCGTCGCTTCGCCGGGCCGAGGCTTTTCCGCCGGAGCGCGCCGGCCTATGGTGCGCCCCCGCGCGGCGCGAGCGGCGCGGCCGAAATCCCGGATCTGGTTTGCGGACGATTGCCGATGACTGCCGAGCGACCCACAGAGGACCCTTTCCGCCTGTTCGAGACCTGGTTTCAGGAGGCGGAGAAAAGCGAGCCGGAGGACGCCAACGCGGTCGCCGTGGCGACGGTTGGAGCGGACGGCATGCCGTCGTGCCGGATGGTGCTGCTGAAGGGATTCGATCCGGAAGGCTTCGTGTTCTACACCAACTTCGAGAGCCGCAAGGGGCGGGAGCTTTTGGCCCATCCGATGGCCGCCCTGCTGTTCCACTGGAAATCCCTGCGCCGTCAGGTCCGCATCGAAGGCGGTGCGGCGCCGGTGTCGGACGCGGAGGCCGACGCCTATTTCGCCAGCCGGCC
>CAZDBC010000049.1:0-5756 GCA_964503295.1 uncultured Kiloniellaceae bacterium
AGGAGCCCGAGACCGTCACCAGCGACGCCGCGGCGGAGGGCGACTATCCGCGGCTGGCCACGGTGCCGGGAACGGCCCGTGAGGTCAGCAGCCAGCAGGCCCGCGCGCAGGCCGTCGAGGGCCTCGCTGCCGACCGCAGCAACGCGCGCTACAGCGACCAGCCGCTGACCGGCAACCCGATCGGAACGCCTGCCGCCCCGCGTGCGCCCGAGGCGCCGCAGCAGGCGGCCCGGCAGGCGCCGCCGCCGCCGCCCGGCGCCGACGAAGGGCGCCAGCGCCAGACCGCGCCGCCGGCCGGTCTGCCGCCGCTGCCGCCGCAGTTCGGTGCCGAGCAGCAGACCGCTGCCGGCGTGCCCGGCCAGGGGCAGCCCGGCCGCCAGGAAATGGTCGCTGTCATCTTCTTCGGCTTCGGCTCGGCCAACCTCGATGCCAACGACATGCAGGTCCTGCGCGACGTGGTCGCGCTGCACCAGCAGCGCGGGGGTCGAATCCGGATCGTCGGGCATGCGTCGTCGCGTACCGGGGTCATGTCGCCGGTCGAGCACCAGATGGCTAATTTCGAGATTTCCGCCAAGCGGGCCAACGCGGTCGCCAGCGCGCTGGCGCGGCTTGGGGTTTCCCGCGACCGGATCCAGACCGAGGCGCGATCGGATTCGCAGCCGGTCTACCACGAGTTCATGCCGACCGGCGAGACCGGCAACCAGCGCGCCGAGATCATCATCGAAAGCTGACCGAAGGGCGCTGCGGTAGCAGGGGCAGGTTCGCCTGCGCGCTCGGGCCCTTTTCCGAGAGAGCCTTGGCCTGGGAAGGGCGGTGCGGCTAAAAGGGGCGCGGCGCTCCGTGCCGAGGCCGAGTCGAGGCCCGTCGCGCGGAGCGGCCGTGCCCGCCGGCCGGGGACATGGCGGGCGTGAGCGCTTTTTCAGTCCCGTGGCGAGCGGATCGGGCGCGAAGCGGCATGAACAGCGAACAGGACTTCCACCGGACCCGGCGCCTGCCGCCCTATGTCTTCGCCGAGGTTAACGACCTCAAGGCGCGAGCCCGCGCGGCCGGCGAGGACATCATCGACTTCGGCATGGGCAACCCCGACCAGCCGCCGCCGGCCCATGTCGTCCAGAAGCTGGCGGAGACGCTGGCCAATCCGCGCGTCCACCGCTATTCGACCTCGCGCGGCATTCCCGGCCTTCGCCGGGCTCTGGCCGCCTATTACGCGCGCCGCTTCGGCGTCGAAATCGATCCCGAGCGCGAGACCATCGTCACCATCGGCTCCAAGGAGGGCCTTGCCAATCTGGCTCAGGCGATCACCTCGCCGGGCGACATCATCCTGGCGCCGGACCCCAGCTATCCGATTCACGCCTTCGGTTTCATCATCGCCGGGGCCGCGATCCGGAGCCTGCCGCTGACCGGCGGCGAAGGCATGATCGGCCAGCTCGAACGGGCGGTGCGCCACTCGGTGCCCAAGCCCGCGGCGCTGGTTCTCAACTATCCGTCCAACCCGACCGCGCAGGTGGCCGACCTGGCGTTCTACGCCGATGTCGTGGATTTCTGCCGCCGGCACGAGATTTACGTCATTTCCGATCTCGCCTACGCCGAGGTCTACTTCGAGGGACCGCCGCCGCCGTCGATCCTGCAAGTGCCCGGCGCCAGGGAGATCGCCGTCGAGTTCACCTCGCTCAGCAAGACCTACTCGATGCCGGGCTGGCGGATCGGCTTTTGCACCGGCAACGAGCGCCTGATCGCGGCTCTGGCGCGCGTCAAGTCCTACCTCGACTATGGCGCCTTCACGCCGATCCAGATCGCCGCGACCGCGGCGCTGAACGGCCCGCAGGACTGCATAGAGGAGATGCGTGCGCGCTATCTGGCGCGGCGCGACGTTCTCGTGCGCGGGCTGGCGACCGCCGGCTGGCCGATTCCGACGCCGCCGGCCACCATGTTCGCCTGGGCCCCGCTGCCGCCGGCCTTCGCGCACATGGGCTCCCTGGAATTCTCCAAACTGTTGCTGCGCGAGGCGCGCGTGGCCGTTTCGCCGGGCGTGGGCTTCGGCGAGTACGGCGAGGGCTATGTCCGGCTGGCGCTCGTCGAGAACGAACAGCGGACCCGCCAGGCGGTCAGGAATATCAAATCGTTCCTGCGCTCCTCTGATGCAGGACAGCAAGTATCCGAGAGGTGCGCGTCGTGAGCGAGGCGGTCAAGGTCGCGGTGGCAGGGCTCGGGACGGTCGGCGTCGGGACCCTCCGGCTGATCGAGACGCACGGCGACCTGATTGCCGCCAGAGCGGGCCGACCGGTCCTGGTCTCGGCCGTCACGGCGCGCGATCGCGCCCGGGACCGCGGCATCGATCTCTCCTCGGTGCGCTGGTTCGAGGATCCGATCGCCCTGGCCACCGACCGCGAGATCGACGTGGTGATCGAGCTGATCGGCGGATCCGACGGGATCGCCAAGAATGTGGTCGAGGCCGCGCTGCGTGCCGGCAAGCAGGTCATCACCGCCAACAAGGCCCTGATGGCCCACCACGGCAGCGATCTGGCCGCGCTGGCCGAGGCGTCCGGCGCCACCCTGGCCTACGAAGCCGCCGTCGCCGGCGGAATTCCGGTCATCAAGACGTTGCGCGAAGGCCTTGCCGGCAATGCCGTCAGCCGCATTCACGGCATTCTTAATGGCACCTGCAATTACATCCTCTCGACCATGCGCGAGACCGGGCGCGAGTTCGGCGAGGTCCTGGCCGAGGCCCAGGAGCTCGGCTATGCCGAGGCCGACCCGGGATTCGACATCGACGGGATCGACGCGGCGCACAAGCTGGCCCTGTTGAGCGCGCTCGCGTTCGGCACGCGCGTCGCCTTCGACCAGGTGCACATCGAGGGCATTCGCGAGGTGAGCGCCCTCGATATGGCCTATGCCGACGAGCTCGGCTTTCGCATCAAGCTGCTTGGCATCGCGCGCCGCCTGAACGGCCAAGTCGAGCAGCGCGTCCATCCCTGCATGGTCGAAAGCCATGCCCCCATTGCCAACGTCGAGGGGGTGTTCAATGCCGTGGTCGCCGAAGGCGACTTCGTCGGCACCGTCATGACGGAAGGGCGCGGCGCGGGCGCCGGCCCGACCGCCTCGGCCGTGGTGGCCGACCTCGTCGATGCCGTGCGCGGGGTGACCCTGCCGGCCTTCGCGCTGCCGGCGGAAGCCCTGACGCCGGTCGAGGTCCTGCCGATGGCCGACCACGTCGGCAGCCATTACATCCGCCTGACCGTGCTCGACCGTCCCGGCGTCATCGCCGATATTGCCGCCGCGCTGCGCGACGAGGCGATCTCCGTCGAGGCAATGCTCCAGCGGGGCCGCGCGCCGGGCGAGGCGGTGACCGTGGTCATCACCACGCATGAAACCACCGAGGCGGCCATGAACCGGGCGCTCGAGGTGATCGCCGGTCAGGGCGCGGTACTCGAACGGCCGCGCCGAATACGCATAGAGGCCTTGTAACTCTCCGTATGGCTGGGGCCATTTAATCTTTTGTTTCAGGTGGGCGAAGCAAGATCATGACAAACGACAGCTCTATGGACCGAAACCTTGCACTGGAGGCGGTGCGCGTGACCGAGGCGGCGGCGCTTGCCGCCTCCCGGCTGATGGGGCGCGGCGACGAGAAGGCGGCCGACCAGGCCGCGGTCAACGCGATGCGCCAGACGCTCGACGGTCTGCCCATCGATGGTACGGTGAAGATCGGCGAGGGCGAACGCGACGAGGCCCCGATGCTCTACATCGGCGAGCGGGTCGGTGCCGGTGGCCGCAAGATCGATATCGCGCTCGATCCCCTGGAAGGCACCACCCTGACCGCCAAGGGTGGACCCAACGCGATGGCCGTGATCGCCATGGCCGAGGAGGGTGGCTTCCTCAACGCGCCCGACACCTACATGGACAAGATTGCGATCGGCGGCGGCTTTCCCAACGACTTGATCGATCTGGATGAAAGTCCCGCGACCAACCTCAAGAACCTCGCCCGGGCCAAGAAGGCCGACATCGAGGACCTGGTCGTTTGCATCCTCGACCGGCCGCGTCACGCCCAGCTGATCGCCGACGCCCGCGCGGCCGGTGCGCGGGTGATGCTGATCGGCGACGGCGACGTCTCCGGCGTCATGGCCACCTCACGCTTCCAAAGCGGCGTCGACATCTACATGGGCATCGGCGGGGCGCCCGAGGGCGTGCTGGCCGCCGCCGCCCTGCGCTGCATCGGCGGCCAGTTCCAGGGGCGACTGGTGTTCCGCAACGACGAGGAGCGGGCCCGCGCCGCAAGGCTCGGCATCGACGATCTCGACCGCAAGTACACGCTGCACGAACTGGCCGGCGGCGACGTCATGTTCGCCGCCACGGGCGTTACCGATGGCACCATGCTGCAGGGGGTGCGCCGTGCACACGACCGCGCCACCACCCATTCGATCGTCATGCGCTCCAAAACCGGCACGGTGCGCCTGATCCATGCGGAGCACAATTTCCTGCGCAAGACCTGGTACGAGAAGATCGGCGCCTGAGGGGGAAGGTACGGCAATCCGATGACGGCCGGGGCGCCGAACGCCGCCGCAATCGCGGGACCGCACGAGGGCGCCCGCCCGCTGGTGCTCGGCATTGAGCGCTCGCTCACCGGCCGGAGATGGGAAGCGCGCTGCCTCGACGAAAGGCTCGGCCTGGCCCTGGCCCAGCGCCTGAATGCGCCGGAACTGCTCGGTCGCGTGCTGGCAGCCCGCGGGGTCAGTCTGGACGAGGCGGAACGTTTCCTCAGCCCGACCTTGCGCGATCTGCTGCCCGACCCGGCCCATCTGCGGGACATGGAGACGGCGGTCGAGCGTCTCGTCCACGCCGTCCGTCGGGGCGAGTCGATTGCCCTCTTCGGCGATTACGACGTCGATGGTGCCACGGCCACTGCGCTTCTGTGCCGCTTCCTGCGGGCAGCCGGTGCCGCGCCCGCCCTGTACATTCCCGATCGCCTGTCGGAAGGCTACGGACCGAACCTCCGGGCGCTGCGCCGGCTGCAGGCGGCCGGCGCGCGCGTCGTCGTGACGCTCGACTGCGGCACCACCGCCTGCGAGCCGCTCGAGGCCGCGGCGGCCGAGGGGCTGGAGGTGCTCGTCGTCGATCACCACG
This sequence comes from uncultured Kiloniellaceae bacterium, assembly GCA_964503295.1. Lineage (GTDB taxonomy): Bacteria > Pseudomonadota > Alphaproteobacteria > Kiloniellales > Kiloniellaceae > CAZDBC01. Next base: position 5,119 of record CAZDBC010000049.1, read on the forward strand.
CGGCCGGACCGCGGCTGCCCCGCGTCACGGCGGTGGTCAACCCCAACCGGCTCGACCAGGACGGGCCGTGCCGCGATCTCGCCGCGGTCGGCGTGACCTTTCTGCTGGTCGTCGCGCTCAACCGCGCACTGCGCGCCGCCGGCTGGTACGGCGCGCAGCGGCCGGAGCCGGACCTGCGCGCCTGGCTCGATCTGGTCGCACTGGGCACGCTGTGCGACGTGGTGCCGCTGGTCGGCCTCAACCGGGCTTTCGTCGCCCAGGGGCTCAAGGTCATGGCGCGCCGCGCGAACCCGGGTCTCGCCGCGCTCGCCGACGTCGCCGGGATCGACCGCCGGATCGACGGCTATCATCTCGGCTTCGTTCTGGGCCCCCGCGTCAACGCCGGCGGCCGGGTCGGACAGTCCGACCTCGGCGCCCGGCTCCTGGTTACCGAGGACGCGGACGAGGCGCGCCGTCTGGCCGAGCGCCTCGAAGGCTACAATGCGGAGCGCAAGGCGATCGAATCGGCCGTTCTGGATCAGGCCCTGGCCCAGGCCGAGCCCCTTGCCGAGGCCGGCGGTCCCCTGGTCCTCGCAGCCGGAGAGGGCTGGCATCCCGGCGTCATCGGCATCGTCGCCAGCCGGCTCAAGGAGCGCTTC
>CAZDBC010000049.1:5766-12136 GCA_964503295.1 uncultured Kiloniellaceae bacterium
TGATCGGCATCGATGGCGGCGTCGGCAAGGGCTCGGGACGCTCAGTACCGGGCGTCGACCTCGGCGCCGCGGTGCTCGCCGCGCGCCAGGCCGGTCTGCTGCTCGACGGCGGCGGCCACGCAATGGCCGCGGGCTTGACCGTCGCCGAGGCGGGCCTGAGCGACCTGCGCGCCTTTCTGGAAGTCCGTCTGGGCGCCGCCCTCGTTGATGCCGGGCCGAGCGGCGGGCTCGGCCTCGACGGCGTGCTGCAGCCCGGTGGCGCGAGCCGCGAACTGGTCGCCTGTCTCGACGCCTGCGGGCCGTTCGGGGCCGGCAACGCGGAACCGCGCTTTGCCCTGTCCTCGGTTCGGGTATTGCGCCCGATGGTGGTCGGCGACGGCCACGTCCGCTGTGCGCTGCAGGGGGCGGACGGCCGGCGGCTCAAGGCGATCGCCTTCCGGGCCCTCGACGGGCCGCTCGGGCAGGCCCTGCTGCGCGCCGGCGACCGCCCCCTGCACGTCGCCGGCAAGCTGCGCGCCGACCATTGGGCGGGAAGCGGCGCGGTTCAACTGCTGGTGGAGGACGTCGCCGCTGTACGCAGCTAGCCGGTCATGGTTAATATGACTCATGAACTGGCCGGCCGCCCCCCAGTCGCACGCTCATCGCCGAACCGCCGGGGCGTTCACATCTCGATCGGCGACCCTGCGATCCGTCGCCCGCGGGCTGGCCCTGATCTCAGCACTGGCCTGGAGCTTTGGGATAAACGCGCGACCGGTCCTTGCCCAGACCGTCGATCTCGAACTCGTGCTGGCGGTCGATGCCTCCTCCAGCGTCTCCTCGGAGGAGTTCGATTTGCAGATGCGCGGCCTTTCGGAGGCCTTTCGTGACCCGCGCGTGACCGAGGCGATCCAGGCCACCGGCGACCTGGGCATCGCGGTTGCCATGGTGCAGTGGGCCGACAACCGGCGCCAGTACCTGGCGATCGACTGGACCGCGATCCGGGGCGAGGACGGGGCGATCGCTTTCGCCACCCAGATCGACGCCACGCCGCGTTTCGTGGTCGGCGGCGGCACGGCGATCGGCGGCGCGCTCGAGTTCTCGGCCCGCGCGCTGGAAGACAACGGCTACCAGGGGCGGCGGCGGGTGATCGACGTCTCGGGCGATGGCCGCGCCAATCAGGGCGCGCAGCCGGCCTACGTGCGCGACGCCGTGGTCGCCGCCGGCATCGTGATCAACGGTCTCGCGATTCTCAACGAGGACCCCTTCCTCGACAGCTACTACCAGGACGAGGTGATCGGCGGGACCGGCGCCTTCCTGGTAACCGCCTCGACATACGCGGACTTTGCCGACGCCATCCTGCAGAAGCTGATCCGCGAGATCGCCGGCGTGCCGGTCGCCGCCCTGCCGCCGCGCTGCGCGCGTACCCAGGTGGCGGAGGCGAGCGCGCCGGGGCGTTGACTCCGGGTCGGGAAGCACCCCGAAGCTTGGCGCAGCCAGCCGACCGGTCTTGCCGGACGGCTGCTCGTCGGGGACTTGCCTTCGCCACGGCGAACGGCTATGTCCAGCCGAAGTGGCCGGTAATCGGCACCGCGACCCCATCGTCTAGAGGCCTAGGACACCGGCCTTTCACGCCGGCAACACGGGTTCGAATCCCGTTGGGGTCGCCAATTTCTTCTTTAGATCGCAATTACTTAGGTTCGCCGACGGGGCGAATTGGCACCCGATTGGCACCCGGGGCCCTGGAAACGGCCGCGTCGATGGCGGCGGCGGCCTTGTCGTCGCTGTTGGCAAACAAGTGGCCGTAGACGCCGCGAGTGCTCCCCGGCCGCGCGCTGCGGTCCCGCTCAGTAGGTGAGGACCGGCGCCTGCCGGAGGTAGCGGTCGTCGTCGAGCGCCTTGATCAGGAAGTCCGCGACGTCGACGCGTGCGATGAGACCCTGCCGCCAGCTGTCGGGGTCGAGCAGCACCTTGTAGCGGCCGCTGCCCGGACCGTTGGTCAGGATGACCGGACGCACGATGGTCCAGTCCAGCTTGCAGTTCTTGATCAGCCGTTCCTGCACGTCCTTGTCGCGGTAGGCGCGGCCGAGGACGGCATCGAAGGCGAGCCCGGGCAGCACGCCGAGCGCCGAGCGGCTGTCGCCGGCGCCGAAGCCGGTGACGGCGATCAGCCGCCTGACGCCGGCCTTTTCCATCGCCGGAAGCAACACCTTGGTCGCCTCGGAGAACAGGCGAACCGGCTTCAGGACCATGTCGGGCCCGGCGGCGACGCCGAGCGCTTGGATGACGGCATCGACCCCCGCGAGGGCCGCTTCAACGTCCGCCGGCTCGAGTGCGCTGCCCTTGAACTTCTCGAGCTTCGGGTGGCTGAGGTCCATGCGGTCGGCGCCGCGCGCCAGGACGCGCACCGCGTGGCCGGCCGCCAAGGCGGCTGTGGTGGCGGCCAGCCCGATGCCCTTGCTGCCGCCGATCACGAGAATCCTCGCCAAAGTGACCTACCGCTCTTTCTGTTGCAGGGATTGCACCTGTCCGCACCTTGCGCGTGCCGTGCTTCGACGGCCTTGCCGGATCGGGATTTTGGCGCGACCGAGACCCCCGCTACGCCTACGCTCCATGACTGGATCACCAGGCTCGGAGGTTATAGCGGCCGCGGCACGCCGATCTCCTGGTTGGGGCTTGATCACGCGCCTCGCCGGTGCGTCTGGGCGCGACTCGGCGATGCCCTGAGTGATGCCGCGCTCGAAGCTCTTGCTGGAGGCCAAAGAGGTTTCGGTGGTGCGTGCTCCGAACACGGCTTCCGTTCTTCCTAAGGACGGCCTGTAAAGGTTGCGTAACGGCAAAGTCTCACAATTAACTCCGAAGCGGTCGCCGACGATGACCGCCGCTCGGACACTGGTCCTGGGCTAGGCAGCCAGATTGTCGATCTGGGCGATTTCGCCGAGACGTTCGGGAGAGAGCAGCCGAACCGATCCGCGCGTCCACTCAAGCAGGCCTTCCGCGCGCAGACTGCTCAGGGTTCGACTGACATGCACGGCGCTGATACCCAAGGCGTCGGCCATCACGTCCTGAGTGAGAGGCATGCGGTAGCGGTGGCCGTCGGCCTCCCCCAGGGCCGCGAGGCGGGAATGGAGATCGAACAGCAGTCGCGCCATGCGCTCGCGGGCGTTCATCCGGCCAATCGCGACCTGCTGGGCCAGGAGTGTCATCAACTCGTCGGCCATGCGCTGCACGAGACTGGTCGCCACTTCCGGCCTGCCCCGGAACAGGGCGAAGAGCGCATCGGCAGATACCGAGCCAACCACGGCGTCGGTGATTGCCGAAACCGTGTAGGGCACCTCAGCCCGCAAGGCGCCGATGATGCCGAAGGAGTCGCCAGGCAACAGAATGCGGACCACCTGACGGCGACCGTCGTCGAGTAGGATGTACTGGATCAGCCAGCCGTTTCGCACCCGAAAGACACTGTCGCCGCGCTCATGAGGCGAAAGAATTTCGTCGCCGGCCGCAAAGCTCCGCTCGGAGGAAAAGAGCGTGGGCAGCACAGCATTCTCGGATGGGGCCATCACCGCCTCTCTTGGCAGCCTCTGAATCTCTCTCACGCAGTGCGCGAAGTCCATGCGCCGTCGTTAGCAAAATAGTTTCCTGGCACGTGCAGGGTCGTAACCCAGGTTATGTACTTTCCCGGTCGCGCAAGAGACGGAGTCCTGCTTGGCCTCCATCGCGGACTTTATTGCGGTGGCACTAACGGAAATAGCAGCGTTTCGACTTGGGGGGGCCGGTTTGGTCAATCGCTCCGTTGAGTGCAGTCGGATGCTCGCGCTCGTAGGCGATCAGGCCTTCGGCGCGCATGCAGCTCGGGGTTGATGTGGACGGCGCTCATGCCAAGTGCGTCGGCCAGCATGTCTTGGGTCAGCGGTATGCGATCGCCATGGTCCTCGACTTCGCTGAAGACTTCCTCGTTGCGTGACTATCGGTCGCAGGCGTCCGGTCTTCGGATTGCAAGCGCGTGCGCTGGGCGGCGCCGTCGAGGAAAGGCTCGCGCCGCCGCCCTTGGCCGGGGCCCCGCTCAGGCTGCCTGCTTGTGTTCAACCACCTCGCCGCGGGCCGGCTCGGCAGGGCCCTCAGCGATAGAGTTCCGGCCGGCGATCAGCTCGATAGGTTGCGATTCCGCGCCATTTATCTAGATCCTCTCCGGCGAGAAAGATGTCGGCAGCGGCGAAACCTCGCCCCTGAGCCAGGGAGGCGACAATCCTTCCAGAGGGGGCGGCGATGCAGGAATGCCCCAGCGATTCGAACCCAGCTTCGGGACCCTGACAATCCGCCATCGCAAGCCAGATGCCGTTCTCCAGGGCCCGGGTACCGGCCAGTGCCTGCACGACCGGGCCCGTCCAGCCCCACACCTCGCGCTGCCAGGCATCCGAAATCCAGTTGGTGCTGTTTATTACAAGGTCGGCGCCCATGTCGACGAGACGGCGGACATAGTCCGGAAAGATGAGGTCGTAGCAGACCGTCATGCCGATCCGGCCGAGCGCGGTCTCGACCACTACGGCTCGGTCGCCGGCGGCAAAGAAATCCCGTTCGAGCGCGAAAAGATGAGCCTTGCGATAGGTGGCGAGACGCCGGCCATCGGGGCCGAAGAGGAATTGGGCGTCATAGAAGCGCCCTTCCGCGGTTATTGGCATGCCGACCGCCAGATAGACGCCGGTCTCTAGCGCCAGGGCGCCGAGTCGGCCACTGGTCGGGCCCTCCTGATCTTCGGCGAGCTGTGCCAGCCGGTCCGTGATCATGTAGCCGGTGGTCGCGGTTTCGGGCAGTACGACGAGCTGTGCGCCGTCCGCCGCCGCGCCGCGGACAATCGCTTCGATGCTGCGAAGATTGGCATCCAGATCACCGGTTCGTGGATTCATCTGACCGACGGCTATGCGCGACGCTGGCGGTGTGGACCGTTCACTGCTCATCCCGCATTCGTCCTTTCCTCTCTAATGCCGCCGGAAGCGGCGAGCAGAATACCAGCCTCGTCGGCCTCCGACGTCGTGAACTCGGCGACGATCCTGCGGTCGCACATCACGAGGATTCGATGGGTGAGGGCGATCAATTCCTCAACCTCCGACGAAACGACGAGGATCGCCATGCCGCGCTCGGCCAAGCGGCGCAGGAGGTCGTAAATTTCTGCCTTGGCGCCGACATCGACGCCGCGGGTCGGTTCGTCGCAGATCAACAGCCTGGGTTCGCGCAGAAGAGCACGTCCGAACACCACCTTTTGCTGATTGCCGCCGCTGAGTTGGACGACCGGCATGTCCAGGCTGCGCGCGACCAATTGAAGGCGCGTCAGGATCTGACTCACGCCGCGGCGTTCGCGCACCGGCATGAGCAGGCCGAAGGATGAGACGAGCGACAGGGCCGCAGCGCTCGTGTTCTTCACGATGTCGAGATTGGCGAACAGACCGTCGCGCTTCCGGTCCTCGGTCAGGTAGGCGATACCGGCACGCATCGCCGCATGAGGGCTGGCGAAGCTTCGCGCGTGGCCGTCGAGCGAGACCTCCACCTCGGTATCGGGAGCTGCCAGACCGCAAACTGCCCGCGCCAGTGTCGTGCGTCCGGAGCCGACGAATCCGCCGAGGCCGACGATTTCCCCCGGTCGGATCTGGAAGCTGCTCCGGCTCTCGCCTCTTTGGTAGTCGATGGCGATGGGATGTCGGCCGCCTGTCGGAGTTTGGTCGGTGGCGCGGTTGGGCGCGTGTCCGCCCAGCCCGCTCGATTCCCCGAGCATGAGGCCCACGAGATCGGCCAGCGAGAGATCGGTGACCCGTCGAGTGGCCACCTTTCGGCCGTTGCGAAGCACCGTCACCCGGTCGGCGATGTCAAGCACCTCTTCGAGCCGGTGGGATACGTAGAGAATCAGAAGGCCGTTCGATTTCAACGTCTCAATGATGCGGAAGAGATTGCGCTGCTCGCCAAGCGAAAGAACCGCGGTCGGTTCATCGAGGATCAGCACGCGCGACGAGCGGGAGAGCGCGCGCGCCAGTTCGACGAGTTGCTGCTGGGCCACGCTCAGGTCTTCCACCAGGGCCTGTGGTTCCAGGTCAAGTCGGTAGCTGTCAAACAGCTGCTGCGCATCGGCCTGCATTCGCGCTTCGTCCACCATGCCGAAGCGGATGACGGGTTCGCGCCCGAGATAGACGTTCCGCGCCACGGACAGTTGGGGAACCAGGCTGAATTCCTGATAGACCGTGGCAATGCCCAGTTGCTGGGCGTGCAGGGGCGTTAATCCGTGCGCCATTTCGCCGTCCAGCGCGATCTGGCCTTCGCTCGGCGTGACGGCGCCGGAGAGGAGGTTCATCAAGGTCGACTTGCCGGCGCCGTTGGTGCCGACGATGGCGTGGACCTCGCCCGCGTC
>CAZDBC010000050.1:0-11984 GCA_964503295.1 uncultured Kiloniellaceae bacterium
CCGAGGTTGTGGGAGATGTAAACCATGGAGGTGTTGTAGCGCTCGGCGATCTGGCCGATCAGTTCCACGATGCCGGCCTCGACCGTCACGTCAAGTGCGGTCGTCGGCTCGTCGAGCAAAAGCAGGGACGGATTCGACAGCAGCGCCATCGCAATTACGACCCGCTGTTGCTGACCGCCGGAGATCTGATGCGGATAGGACGCCATGACCCGTTCCGGATCGGGCAGCTTGACATCGGCGAGGAGTTCCACGGCCCTGTCCCAGGCGGCCTCTTCACTGATATCTTCGTGGCAGAGAGGCACCTCCATCAACTGGCGTCCGATGGTCATGCTGGGATTCAGCGATGCCATGGGCTCCTGATAGACCATGGCGATCTCGCTGCCGCGGAGATGGCGCAGCTCTTCCGCGCTCATGCTCGCCATGTCGCGGCCCTTGTAGAACACCTGACCGCCGACGATGCCGCCATTTCCGCCGAGATACTGCATGATCGCCATGGCGACCGTCGACTTGCCGCAACCGGATTCGCCCACGAGGCCAATCGACTGGCCTTTGTGCAGCACCATGTTGAAGTCGATGACCGCGGGGATCTCCCCGGCGCGCGTAAAGTACGAGATACAGAGATCCCGGCACTCGAGAATGGGTCCATCGTAATCTTTGGATTGGCTCGCCATCAAGCCGTCTCCCCTACTGGCCACGCGACCTCACGATCAGTCGCGCAGCGAAATCTCACGCAGTCCGTCCGCCAGCAGATTGAAGCCGAGGATCAGCGAGGAAATCGCGATACACGGGAACACTGCCATGTGCGGGAATGCCAAGGCAAACGACCGCACCTCGTTGACCATGCCGCCCCAGTCCGGATCGGGCGGCGGAAGGCCCAGGCCAAGGAAGCCGAGCACGCCGATCTGAATGATGGTGTAGCCGATGCGCAGGCAGACATCGACAATCAGGGGCCCCCTGGCGTTCGGCAGAATCTCGACCAGCATGATCCGCCACGGGCTCTCGCCCCGCGTCTGTGCCGCGAAAACGTACTCGCGATTGCGCAGGTCGAGCACGAGACCGCGCACGATCCTCATAATCCCCGGTGCCGAGGCAAAGGTCACCGCGATCACGATGTTGATGCCCGACGGGCCGACCTTCGCGATGATGATGACGTAGAGCACCAGCACCGGAAACGACAGGATGACGTTTGCGAGGAACGACAAAACGTTGTCGACCATGCCGCGCTTGTAGCCCGCTGCGAGGCCCATCGGCACGCCGACCAGATAGGCGCAGAAGGTGGCAAGTGGCGCGTAGATGAGAACCTGCTGCGACCCGAAAATGATCCGGGACAGGATGTCTCGACCGATGTGATCGGTTCCGAGCCAGAATGTCCCGCCGTCCGGCGCGATTGTCCCTGGCATTGCCAGCGGGACGTAGGGTGTGTTCGGCGGATAGGGGGCCAGGATTTCGGCAAATATGGCCACCAGCACCCAGAACACGATCAGGGCCATCCCGATCATGCCGACCTTCGATTCGCGGATCAGCTTGAGCGAGCCGAAAGCCTGCTTGATGAATGGACGGTGCTTGGGAAGACCCGCTGTCTGCTCTGCCATTGCCAGGGGTCCTCAGCTGAACCGAATACGCGGATTGAGATAGGTGTAGCCGATATCGGCTATGGTCTGTGTCGCCACGGCAACAAACACAGCAACCATTGCGCAGGCTTCGATGACGAAGATGTCATTGTTCAGCGCGCCTTCAAGCAACAGCGCCCCGAAACCCTTGTAGGCAAAATAGAACTCGACCACGATCACGCCGGAAAGCAGCCAGTTGATCTGAAGCATGATCACGGTGAACGGCGCGATCAAGGCGTTGCGCAATGCGTGGCGCAGAATCACCGTCTTGTACGGCAGCCCTTTGAGCACCGCGGTCCGGATGTAGTGCGTGGTCATGACCTCGGTCAGGTTGAAGCCGCCGATCATGCCGCTCGTGCCCGGCAACAAGTCAAGATAGAAGACGAAGATTGCCGACAGCAGCACGGCGCTCGCGAACTCCGGCACCGATGTCGTGACGATCGAGGTCACGGAGATGGTCCGGTCCAGCCTCGAGCCTTCGCGCATGCCGGCCAGCACGCCGAGCGCGAGCGAGAGCGGCACCACGACGACCAAGGTGGCGAGCGCGAGTATCCCGGTGTTGGCGAGGCGCGGGAACAGCACCTCTGAAACCGGCACCTTGAAGCGGATCGACTCGCCGAAATCGCCGGTCAGGAAACCGCCAAGCCAGGAGAAATATCGGACGTACAGCGGCCGATTGTAGCCGTTCTCCTCGAGCCAGATCTGGCGCTGCTCCTCGCTGCTGTAGGGCCCGAGCACCTTGACAGCGACATCGCCGGGAAAGAGCTCGAGAAGCAGAAAGATCAGCAACGACATGACGACCATCATGAGCACGGTCGTGCCCAGACGACGAACGACGAAAATCAGCATGCGTTGGTCACTCCCTGCCCGACGCCGGGCGAGGCCCGACAGCCGATCGCCCCGGCCAAGGCCTTGGCGGCGTTCGACGGAAACGACGCGGCACGTGCAATCGTGCCTGCCGCTCTACCGGTCGCCGAGACCTCGCCCTTGTCTTTTCCGAGCCCTTGTTTTTTTCCGGCTGACAGGCCTGTCGCCTGCCGCCCCGATAACTGCTGCACAGCCTCTCCTGTCCCCTGGCGCTGGCGCCGAACCAGCCATCCCCCGAGCCACGGTCGGACAAACAGCCATTCTTGCGGCCGTTTTTTCTTTTTGTGACAAAACGCTACCAAACTTTAGGGGGCGCCGTCACCCGGCAAATTTTCACACGGCGACCTTATGTGTTTCAACAGCGACAGGCACGGCACCAGCGCCGCATCGCCAGCAGGAGTCATTCGACCAGGTTGGTGACAACGCGGATTTCCGATTCCAGAGTCCGGTGAACTGGGCATTTATCCGCGATTTCGAGCAGCTTGGCCCGTTGCTCGGGCGCGAGCTCGCCTTCGATCTCCAGCTGTCGCTCGATCCGGTCGATCTTGCCCTCCTTGGTTTCGCAGTCGGCACAGTCTTGCGCGTGAATCTTCTCGTGGCGCAAACGCACGCTGACCCGTTCGAGCGGCCAGGACTTGCGATCGGCGTACATCCGCAGGGTCATCGATGTACAGGCGCCGAGCCCGGCCAGAAGCAGATCGTACGGGCCCGGGCCGCCGTCCAGGCCGCCGACGTCGCGCGGCTCGTCGGCGACCAGATGGTGCGACCCGGCCAGGATACGCTGGCCGAAACGGCCTGCCCCGCTCTCCTCGACCAGGACCTGGCCGCGCTCGACCGCCCTTTCGTGCCCGGCGTCGTGCGATTCGACCTGTTCCGGCAGATAGCGCGACGCCCAGGCCGCGAGAGTCTCGGCCACGTAGAGCGCGTCGGCCCGGCGGCTCAGCAGGTGGTCGGCATCGTCGAGCGAGATGAAACTCTTGGGGTGCTTGGCGGCCAGGAAGATCTTGCTGGCATTGTCGATACCGACGGTCGCGTCCCGCGGCGCATGGAATATCAGCAACGCCTTATGCAAGTCGGCGATGGCAGGCTCGAGCTTGTGGCTGGCGATGTCGTCAAGAAAGCTCTTGTTGATGCGAAAGGGACGACCGGCCAAAAGGACTTCGGCCTCGCCTTTTTCCTCGATTTCGGGCCGGGCATCCTGCAGCAGGTGCTCGACATGCGCCGGATCGGCAGGCGCACCGATGGTGACGACGGCCTTCGCCTCGGGCACCTGCCCGGCCGCCGCCAGCACAGCCGCACCACCAAGACTGTGGCCGATCAACAGATCCGGCGCCCGATGGGACTCGCGCAGATAGTCCGCCGCCTTGACCAGATCGGCGACATTGGACGAGAAGTTCGTGTTGGCGAACTCGCCCTCGCTCGCGCCCAGCCCGGTGAAGTCGAAGCGCAATACGGCCACGCCGCGCTCGGCGAGCCGCTCGGCAATGCGCGAGGCGGCAAAGATGTCCTTGGTGCAGGTGAAGCAGTGCGCGAAGAGCGCAAAGGCCCGCGCGGGGCCGTGCGGCCGATCGAGTCGCGCCGCCAGTTTGTCGCCGCTTGCGCCCGTGAACTGAACCTTCTCGCCTGCGTCCGCCATCGCTCGTCCTTTGCCGCTCGTCTGCAACCCGAACAAAAGCAAAGGGAGCATGCCCGGTCTTCCGGCGCAAGCTGCCGCCCCGCGCACGACCGCGAAACTGTTGGACAAACCGGAGCGGCGCGGCCTCCGCCGGGCCTTCATTTCCGTCCCTGATGAAGGCTATAAGCCAAGCGAATGCCGCCCCGAGAGCATCCGGGCGGGCGGCCGAGCGCACGGCAACAGGAAAAGAACCATGACGCATTCCGAGACCGGCAAGACACCCCGACCCTTCGACGGCGAAATCGAGGTTCTCGATCGTCAGGTCACCCACGACGGCTTTTTCCGGATGGTCACCTACAGGGTCCGTCACAGTCTTTTCTCGGGCGGTTGGTCGCCGGTCCAGCAACGCGAAATCTTCGAGCGCGGACACGCGGCGGCAATCGTGCTTTACGACGACAGGCGCGACGCCGTGGTCATGATCGAACAGTTCCGCCTCGCGGCCGCCATCGCCGGCATGCACCCCTGGCTGCTGGAGATCGTGGCCGGAATCATCGAGGAGGGCGAGGACGCCGAGGAGGTCGTGCGCCGCGAGGCCCTGGAGGAGGCCGGCTGCAGCGTTCAGGAAATCGAGCGGGTCGGGCGGTTTCTCACCAGTCAGGGCGGCTCGTCGGAGACGCTTACGCTGTTCTGCGGGCGCATCGACAGCAGCGGGATCGATGGCCTGCACGGCCGGGCCGAGGAAGGCGAGGACATTCGGGCAATGGCGTTGCCCTGGGCGACGGCCGAGCGCATGTTGATCGCGGGAGAGATCAGCAACTTCACCTGTCTCAGCGGTCTGCAGTGGCTGGCGCTCAACCGCGACCGCCTGCGCTCTGTCTGGCAAGGCAAGCCCGCTTCATGATAGCCAAGGGAATTGGCCGGGCATCGCCTTGAAGGAGCGAACGGAAGATCGCTAGATTCGAACCGGCTTGGTTAGGGCCGGCGCTGCGCGAGAACAAGGTCGGATAGGCATGGACATCTGTGACGGCTTCGTCGGGACAATCGGCAACACGCCCCTCGTCCGCCTGCGCCACGTCTCGGAGGCGACAGGGTGCGACATTCTCGGCAAGGCCGAGTTCCTCAACCCCGGCGGATCCGTCAAGGACCGGGCCGCCTGGGCGATCGTCAAGGACGCCGAGGACAAGGGGCGCTTGCGGCCGGGCGGCGTGATCGTGGAGGGAACGGCGGGCAACACGGGCATAGGCTTGGCGCTCGTGGGGCGTGCGCGCGGTTACCGCACGGTGATCGTGATTCCGGAGACGCAATCGCAGGAAAAGAAGGACATGCTGCGCCTTTGCGGTGCCGAGCTGCGCGAGGTGCCGGCCGTGCCTTACCGCGACCCGAACAACTACGTGCACGTCTCGCAGCGCTTGGCCGAGGAGCTCACGCGGACGGAGCCGAACGGCGCGATCTGGGCCCAGCAGTTCGACAACGTCGCCAACCGACAGGGGCATTACGAGACGACCGGGCCGGAGATCTGGAACCAAACCGACGGAACGGTCGATGCCTTCATCTGCGCGGTGGGCACCGGCGGCACGCTGGCCGGCGTTGCGGCCGCCCTGCGCGAGCGCAAGCCGGACGTGGTCATCGGTCTCGCCGATCCCATGGGTGCCGCGCTCTACAATTACTACAAGCATGGGGAACTCAAGGCCGAGGGCTCTTCGATCACTGAAGGCATCGGTCAGGGCCGGATCACCGCCAACCTGGAAGGCCTCAAGGTCGACGAGGCCTTCCAGATTCCGGACCAGGAAGCCCTGCCGGTCGTCTTCGACCTGCTCGCCGAAGAGGGGCTGTGTCTCGGGGCCTCGAGCGGGGTCAACGTCGCCGGAGCCGTTCGCCTCGCGCGGCAGTTGGGACCGGGCCACCGGATCGTCACGATCCTCTGCGATTCCGGAACGCGCTACCACAGCCGGCTGTTCAACCCGGCATTCCTGAGGGAAAAAGGGCTTCCGACGCCCACTTGGCTTGCCGCCTGACACAGGGGCGCGGAGAGCGAAGAGACCGAGGCGAGCAAGAAGGAAAGCGAGATGGAGCTGCTGTTCCGGGAAGACCCCTATCTGCACAGCTGCGAGGCCAGCGTGGTCTCGGTCGACGACCAGGGCATCCGTCTGGACCGGACCGTGTTCTACCCGACGGGCGGAGGCCAACCGGGCGACAGCGGTCGCCTGCGCCGCGCCGACGGGACGGAAACGCCGGTTCTCGAGGCCCGCAAAGGGGCCGACCACGACGACGTCGTGCATGTCGTTGCGCAGGGCTCGCCTCGTCCTGACGTGGGCGAGCGCGTGATCGCCGAGATCGACTGGGATCGCCGCTATCGCCATATGCGCATGCATACCTGTCTCCACCTGCTGTGCGGCCTGATCGAAGGCGACGTGACCGGGGGGCAGATCGCCGCCGAGAAGGGCCGCCTCGACTTCAACCTGCCCGACGTCCGTCTGGACAAGGGTGCGCTCACCGAGCATCTCAACGCCCTGATCGCCGCGGATCATCCGGTCGCGCCACGCTGGGTCGACGATGCGGAACTGGCCCGCTCGCCCGAGCTGGTCCGGACGATGTCGGTCAAGCCACCGACGGGAAGCGGCAAGGTCCGCCTGATCGACATCGCCGGCGTCGACCTCCAGCCCTGCGGCGGCACCCATGTCCGGCGGACGGGCGAGATCGGCGCGGTCGCCATCGGCAAGATCGAGAACAAAGGCAAGCAGAACCGTCGCGTGAACATTCACTTCGTGTAAGGGCGGCGCTCGCCCGTATCGCACCGAAAAACGGCGACAAAGAGCGCCGACAGGACAAAGGCAGGACGCGCTTCATGGTCGACTTCAATCGCACCCCCCTCGTCAGCACGGCGTGGCTGGCGGACAATCTCAACGCGCCCGACCTGCGCGTCGTCGACGGCAGCTACTACCTCCCGCACGAAGGGCTCGATGCCCGCACCGAGTACGAGCTGCAGCACATTCCCGGCGCGGTCTTCTTCGACATCGACGAGATTGCCGCCGATGGCACCGATCTGCCGCACATGCTGCCGCCGCCGGAGAAGTTCTCCTCCAGGGTCAGGCGTCTTGGGCTCGGCGACGGGCTGCGCATCGTGGTCTACGACCAGCGCGGACTGTTCTCCGCGCCGCGCGTGTGGTGGACCTTCCGGTACTTCGGCCACAGGGACGTCGCCGTCCTCGACGGCGGTCTGCCGAAATGGCTCGACGAGGGCCGCCCGACGGACTCGGGCGCGGCCAGGCCCGGCGAACGCCATTTCACGCCGCGGGTCGACAATCTGCTGTTGCGCGACAAGCAGCAGGTTCTCGACAACCTCGATGAGAAACGGGAAGTCGTGCTCGACGCCCGCTCACGCGAACGCTTCGAGGGCAGTGCGCCGGAGCTCTGGCCGGGACGCAGATCCGGCCACATACCCGGCAGCCTCAACCTGCCCTTCACCGAGCTGATCGATCCGTCCAACGGGACCCTGTTGCCGCCGGCACAACTGCGCGCGCGCATCGAGTCCGCTGGTGTCGATATGCGTCAACCCGTGGTCACCACCTGCGGATCGGGCGTCACCGCCGCGGTTCTCGCACTCGCGCTGCACGCCGCCGGGCACCGCGACGTCGGTCTCTACGACGGCTCCTGGGCCGAATGGGGCCTGCCCGGCGACACACCGGTCGAAACCGGCCCGCCGGCCAAGGCCGCGGCAAGCTCCTAGCCGACGGGCTCCCGTCAGCCGGCACGCGGTTCCGCGCGCACAGACAGGACCGACAGCAAACCATGTCAAAACGCGACGCCGAGCCGGAATCCCAGCGCCCCGCGGTGCAAGAGTTCGAGGAGGCGCACCGCGAGGGCCTGATCTCGTTGTGGGAGCGCTGCGGTCTCACCCGGCCGTGGAACGACCCTGCTCGCGACATCGACGGCTTCGTCGCCTGCCCCACCGCCGCGATCCTCGTAGTCGCCGATGGCGCTTCGGTCCTGGCCAGCGTGTGCGTCGGGCACGACGGCCATCGCGGCTGGTACTACTACCTGGCGACCGCGCCCGAGCATCGGGGCCAGGGCTTGGCACGGCTGCTGATGCGGAATGCCGAAGACTGGCTGCGCGAACGGAATATTGGGAAGGCCCAGTTGATGGTGCGCGCGGACAATCTCGCCGCGAAGGCGTTCTACGCCCGGGTCGGCTATCAGCCCAACCCCTGCCATCTCATGCAGCGCTGGCTCGAGCCCAGTCCCACGGCGCCCCGCCTGCCCCTTGAACGCGACGACGGCCGGCTCGAAACCGTGGTCACCTTTCTGGAGATGACGGCGCATCCCGACCTGCGTCCCGTTCACCCGCCGCCCAACCTTCGGCTTGCCCTGCTGCGGGCCCTGGAGCCCACCGTCGCCTTCTACCGCTTTCTCTACGACAGCGTCGGCGCACCCTGGCTCTGGTGGGAACGTCGACTGCTCGACGACCAGGCCCTCTCCGCCATCATCCACGCCGAAGACGTCGAGATCTATGTGCTCTATGCCGAGGGTGCGCCCGTCGGCTATTTCGAGCTCGACCGGCGCCCGGCACCGGACATCGAACTTGCCTACTTCGGGCTGGTACCGGAGGCGATCGGGCGAGGCCTCGGACGCTATCTTCTCTACAACGCGATCGAAACGGCCTGGAATCACGAACCCGAACGGCTGCTGGTAAACACCAACACGCTCGACCATCCCGGCGCGCTGCCGCTCTATCAGCGAATGGGATTTCGGCCGTATCGCCGCGAAACGAAAGTAATCATCGACCCGAGGGCGACCGGCGTCATTCCGCTTTCGCCCTAATGCCGCCGAACGGCGCCGGCCCGGTCGCGATCACGCCAGACATGGCTGGCCGCCGCGTTGTCTCGTCTACCCGGGCCTTGGCGAAAGTCTCGTGATCTCGGTCTGGCATCACGGTCGCGCTGTTACGGCGCCCCCCCAGCTCGGCATCGGGTCGACGGCCACGCCCGTGTGCCCCGAAACGCGACCGATGTCTCAATGCGAGAGGATCTGGCTCAAGAACAGCTTTGTTCGCTCCGACTGGGGATTGTTGAAGAACTCCTCCGGCTCGTTCTGCTCGATGATCTCGCCGCCGTCCATGAAGATCACCCGGTTCGCCACGCGCCGGGCAAACCCCATCTCGTGAGTGACGCAGATCATGGTCATTCCGCCCTCGGCCAGGTCGACCATCACCTCGAGCACTTCGGCGATCATCTCGGGATCAAGCGCCGAGGTCGGCTCGTCGAACAGCATGACCTTCGGGTTCATGCACAGCGACCGGGCGATCGCCACGCGTTGCTGCTGTCCGCCGGAGAGCTGGCCGGGATACTTGTATGCCTGTTCCGGGATCTTCACCCGCTCCAGATACTTCATCGCGATTTCATCGGCCTCGCGCTTGGGCATCTTGCGCACCCAGATCGGCGCCAGCGTGCAGTTCTCCATCACCGTCAGGTGCGGGAAGAGATTGAAGTGCTGGAACACCATTCCAACTTCGCGACGGATGATCTCGATGTTCTTCAGATTGCCGGTCAGCTCCACGTTGTCGACGAAAATCTGCCCCTGCTGATGCTCTTCGAGCCTGTTGATGCAACGGATCAAGGTCGACTTACCCGACCCCGAGGGGCCGCAGATGACGATACGCTCGCGCTTGTGGACGGTGAGATTGATGTCCTTGAGGACATGAAATTCGCCGAACCACTTGTGCATGCCGACGACCTGAATCGCGACCTCGTCGGACACGGTTACCCGACTGCGATCGACTGCCACCTCCGCCATAGCTTCGACTCCCTCAAGTTCCCGATCGGCCGCCGCGACCTAGCGTTTGTGACCGGTTTCCAGCCTGCGCTCCAGCGCCATAGAATAGCGCGACATTCCGAAACAAAACGCCCAGTACACCGCGCCCGCGAAGACATAGCCCTCGATCGCATAGCCGAGCCAATTGGGATCGTTGGCGCCGTTCTGGACGGTGAGCAGGAAGTCGAACAGCCCGATGATGCCGACCAGCGTCGTGTCCTTGAAGAGGGCGATGAAGCTGTTGACGATACCCGGAATGACCATCTTCAAGGCCTGGGGTAGGACGACCAGGTACATCATCCTCCAGTAGCCGAGCCCCATCGCCTGGGCCGCTTCGTACTGTCCACGCGGTATCGCCTGCAGGCCGCCGCGCACCACCTCCGCCATGTAGGCAGCCGAAAACAGTGCAACGCCGATCAGGGCGCGCAGAAGCTGGTTGAAGTTTACGCCCTCCGGCAGAAAGAGCGGAAACATGACCCACGACATGAACAGCACCGTGATCAGCGGCACCCCGCGCCAGAACTCGATGAAAATGATGCAGAAGGAGCGCACCGCCGGCATGGTCGAGCGGCGGCCGAGGGCCAGGATCACGCCCAACGGGAGCGAGGCGACGATCCCCGTCAGCGCCACCACCATGGTCAGGAACAGGCCGCCCCAGAGGTTGGTATCGACGACCGGCAGCCCGAAGATGCCGCCGTGGAACAGATAGAAGCCGATCACCGGATAGACCAGCAGCAGAAAGGCGGCTGCCAGCTTCTTCAGCTGCACGTTCTTCAGGAACAAGGGCACCGCCGCGACGATCAGGATGACCGCTGCCAGTTCGATACGCCAACGCTCCTCTACCGGATAGCGCCCGAACATGAACTGCGGAAAGCGCCGCTTGATGAAGGTCCAGCAGGCGCCACCGTCGGCGCAAGCCTCGCGCGTGGTCCCGCCTATGCTCGCCGACAGGATCGCCCAATCGATAAAGGGCGGGATCACCCAAAGCAGGAACAGCAGGCCGAGCACCGTCGCAGCCGCGTTCCCGGGCGACGAAAAAAGGTTCTCGCGCAGCCAATGAATCGGTCCGTGAGCCGTGCTCGGCGGCGGCAGATCCGGGTGACGCTCGTGCTTGACGACGGCTGTCATGGTCAGCGCTCCACCAGCTTTATGCGGGCGTTGTACCAGTTCATGAACATCGAGATCAGGATGCTGAGGCAGAGATAGACCGCCATCGTAATCCCGATGATTTCGATCGCCTGGCCGGTCTGGTTCAGCACCGTCCCGGCAAAGACCGACACCAGCTCGGGATAGGCGATGGCCGCGGCCAGAGACGAATTCTTGGTCAAGTTGAGGTACTGGTTCGTCAGCGGCGGAACGATGACGCGCAGCGCCTGCGGCACGACCACAAGCCGCAAGACCATTCCGCGCGAGAGGCCAAGCGACTCGGCCGCCTCCGTCTGGCCGTGGCTGACCGCGAGGATGCCTGCGCGCACCACCTCGGCCACGAAGGACGCCGTATAGAGCGAAAGCGCGATCAGCATGGCCACGAACTCGGGAATCAGCGTCAGGCCGCCGGCGAAATTGAAGCCGCGCAGCTCCGGGTAGGCCCAGTCGAGAGGGGCGCCGGTCGCCAGGGCCGCAAGCGACGGCAAGCCAACGATCAGGGCCACAGCGGTCAGGAACACCGGGAACTGTTGGCCGGTTCGCATCTGACGCGCACGCGCCCATCGACGAACCAGGAACGCCCCGACGACCGCGGCGATGAAGGACCAGAACACGATGTCGAAGCCGGGCAGAAAAATAGGCTTCGGCACGTAGAGTCCACGATTGTTGAGAAAGATCGATTCGCCGATCGAGAGGCTGTCGCGCACGCTGGGCAGCGGGCGCAGCACCGCGAAATACCAGAAGAAAATCTGCAGCAGCAGCGGAACGTTGCGCAAGACCTCGATATAGACCGTCGCGATCCGCGACAGCAGCCAGTTGGGTGACAGTCGCATGATTGCGACAATGAAGCCGATGATCGTGGCGAGCAGGATGCCGAGGGACGAGACCAGGATCGTGTTGAGCAGGCCGACGAGCAAAGCCTGTCCGTAGGTCGACTC
>CAZDBC010000051.1:0-11933 GCA_964503295.1 uncultured Kiloniellaceae bacterium
GACCGGCGAGGGCGGCCGCGATGGCGGCGTCAGCGTTGTTGACGTGAAAGCGGGCCTGTGGCCGCACCCGCCGGCCCCCGCCGGCGCCCTGAAAGCTCCAGTCGCCGCCCGGCGTCATGGGCGAGAAGTCGATCGTCTCATGATCGGCCAAGTCGACCGGAGTCCGCGGCCGACCGCGCGCCGCCAGATAGCCGGGCGATGCGCAAAGCAGCCGCCGAACCGCGCCGACGCGCACCGCCGAAAGCGAGGAATCGGGCAAGTCGGCGATACGCACGGCGATGTCGACACCCTCATCGACAAGATGGACCACCCGATCGACGAACAGCGCCGAGAACGACATCTTTGGATAGCGGTCGAGCAGCCCGATCAGAATCGGCGCAACCACCATGCGGCCGAAAAGCACGGATGCCGACACACTGACACGACCGCGCGGTTCGGTATGAGCGCCCGCGACCTGGCGGTCGGCATCCTCGAGCTGCGCCAGAATGCGCCGACAATCCGTCCGGTAGCGCTCGCCGGCTTCGGTCAGACGCAAGGAACGGGTCGTCCGGTGGAGCAGACGGGTTCCCAGCCGTGCCTCCAGTTCCGAAACCGCCCGGGTCGCCGAGGCAGGCGACATGCCAAGCCGGCGCGCGGCGGCGGCGAAACCGCCCTCTTCGGCGACCTGGACGAACACCGTCATGGCACGCAGGCGATCCATCGACTATTCCATATAATGCAATAAATATTTTCCAATATCGCTCATTATGGAGTTTCTGGAAATTCCTTACATGCCTGCGCGGACAGTCGAGTCACGAGCTCGCAACGATCCGCAGGGACGGAACATGGAGGAGCGATCATGTCGAATAAGCCCGTGACGCACGGCGCCCATCATATCGGCCTGACAGTGCCGGATCTCGCGGCCACCCGATCGTTCTTCGTGGAGACGCTCGGTTTCGACAAAGTCGGGGAGGTCCGAGACTACCCGGCGGTGTTCCTGAGCGACGGCGCCACCATGATCACGCTGTGGCAGGCGAGCGACCCGGCCAACGCCATCCACTTCGACCGGAAGAACGTGATCGGGCTGCACCATCTCGCGCTGAACGTCGAGAACGGCGAGGCGCTGGCGGCCCTTCATCGCACCTTGGCCGCGACCGACGGGGTCGCGATCGAGTTTGCGCCCGAGCCGCTGGGCGGCGGCCCGGCCAGACACATGATGTGTACGATTCCCGGCGGCATCCGCGTCGAGTTCATCGCGGCTCGGGGCTGAGGCCGCCGGCCCGAACGCATCGTCGGACGGAGAAATGGTCATGATCGCGGATGCCGGCAGCTTCGGCTCGCCATTTCACGTCGGCGAACGCCAGGTGCAAGAGCGCCTGGGGGTTCGCGACATCGAGGACTGGGCGCGCAAGGTGGTGCGGCCCTACCTGCCCGAGCAGCACCGGGCATTCCATACGGCACTTCCCTTTCTGGTGGTTGCCGCGCGCGATGCGCGCGGACGGCCCTGGGTTACGCTGTTGACGGGTCCCGATGGCTTCGTGACGTCGCCGGATCCGCGCTCGCTGGCGATCCAGGCGCAGACCGTGCCGGGCGACGCCCTGGCGGGCGCTCTTTCGGGCGGCGCCCCAATCGGCATCCTGGGCATCGACCTCGCATCGCGTCGTCGCAACCGTGTCAACGGCCGCGTCGCCGAGAATGGCCAGGGCCAGCTCGTCTGTTCGGTGGATCAGACCTTCGGCAACTGCCCGCAATACATCCGGGAGCGCAACTGGCGGCGGGTAAAGCAGAGGCCCGCCGGCGCCCCAAGCCGTGGCACGCGCCTGACTTCCGCACAGCGCGCCTGGATCAGCCAGGCCGATACCTTCTTCATCGCAAGCGGCCATCCCGGCCACGGCGATGATCCCGCCTTCGGCATGGATGCCTCTCATCGCGGCGGCGATCCCGGCTTCGTCCGGGTGCTCGACGAGACACGCCTGGTCTTTCCGGACTACGCCGGCAACAATCACTTCAACACGATCGGCAACCTCGTTCTCGATCCGCGCGCCGGGTTGCTGTTCGTCGATTTCGCGACCGGCAGTCTGTTGCAACTGACCGTCCGTACGACGATCGACTGGGGCTCGGCGGCCGTGGCGGGCGTACCCGGGGCCCGTCGCCTGATCACCTTCGACATCGAGGAGGTGGTGAAACTACCGGGGGCGGTGCCCTTGCGCTGGGACGGCGACGCGGACTCGGTGCGTTCATTGCGTCTGCTCGAAAAGATTCGCGAAAGCGACGATGTGATGTCATTCGTCTTCCAGGCCCGGAACGGCGGGCCGCTACTGGCCTTCGAGGCCGGTCAGCACCTGCCGATCGAGTTCGAGATTCCTGGCGTTGCGCAGCCCGTTCGCCGGACCTACTCGCTGTCCGGCGCGCCCGATGCCGACCGTTACCGCATCAGCGTCAAGCGCGAGCCCTTCGGTCTCGCGTCACGCTACCTGCATGATCGGGTCGAACCCGGCGCCATCATCGATGCGCGACGGCCCGCCGGCGACTTTCAACTGTCCTGCACGGAATGCCCCGTCGTTCTGGTCAGCGCCGGGATCGGGCTCACGCCAATGGTCAGCATACTCCATTCACTTGCCAAGGAAGGGGGGCAGCGACGCGTCTGGTTCGTTCATGGCGCACGCGACGGCCGCCATAATCCCTTGGCCGCGGAGGTGCGCATTCTGGCTGACCGTCGCCCGGCCATCTCGCTCCACGTCGCCTTCAGCCGTCCGCGGGCAGAGGATCGCGAAGGCGTCGACTACGACAGCGTCGGTCGCGTCGACGGGGCGCTACTCGCGCGCCTGACGGATGGCCTAGATGCCCACTACTACCTGTGCGGCCCCACCGGCTTCATGGCCGACGTACAGTCGGCGCTCGAAGCCCGCGGCGTGCCAGCCGAGCAGATCCACAGCGAGTCCTTCGGACCCCGGCCGTGAGAGGCAAAGCCGCCGCGGCAGCAGGTCCGCTGCGACGCGTGTGGCAAGATGTCAGCACTGTCGAACATCCTTGACCTCGAGGCGAAGGAGTCGCATTGTAATTGCACGTGGACGGTCAAACCGTCGACGATTTAGCCGCCGCAACGCCTATGCGGTGACTCTCCAGGTGGTGTCACGCCCGCGGGTGAGACCACGGAGACTTCGAGAGCAAAAGTACGGGAGCCGACGCCGAGGCAGCGGCTCCCGTTCATTGTGTCGGGCCGGTGCCTGGCCGGCATGGCACGACCGACACGCGAACCCGCTTTCTCGCCCGCGGCCGCCAACCTATTCTCGACGCCCATGAACAAGCCGGACAGTGCCCGGACGCTCGCTCCCGAGGTCCGTCCCGCAGACGAGGCCGGCCTCGAGCGCGCCGTTGCGCTGTTGCGCGCGGGTGACCTGGTCGCCTTTCCGACCGAGACGGTCTACGGCCTGGGCGCCGACGCGACCAGCGACAAGGCCGTGGCCGGGATCTTCGCGGCCAAGGACCGTCCGCGCTTCAACCCGCTCATCGTCCACTTTCCAGCGGCTGACGACATCGCGGACGCCGTCGTGCCCTGCACGACCGCGCGGCGCTTGGCCGAAGCCTTTTGGCCGGGTCCCCTGACGCTCGTCCTGCCGCGGCGCAGCGGATGCCGCATCTCGCTCTTGTGCAGCGCCGGGCTCGACAGCCTGGCGGTGCGGGTTCCCGGCCATCCAGTGGCGCAAAGGCTGCTCGCCCGGGTCGGCCTGCCGATCGCGGCGCCGAGCGCCAACCGGGCCGGTCGGGTCAGCCCGACGACCGCGGAGCACGTGGCCCGCTCGCTGGGCGCTCGTGTGCCGCTGATCCTTGACGGCGGGGCCTGTCCGGTCGGCGTCGAATCCACGGTAATCGACCTGACCGCGCCGCGCCCGGCATTGCTGCGGCCTGGCGGCGTTGCGCTGGAGGACATCAACGATGCGCTGCCGGCCGACCTGAAGATCGACGCGCCGGATCCCGGCCCCGCGGACCCGCGGTCGTCGGCACCCGCCCGGTCGCCCGGTCTGCTGACCAGCCACTACGCGCCGGCGCTACCCTTGCGTCTCGACGCGAAGGAGGTCGCAGCAGACGAGGCGCTGCTCGCCTTCGGCCCGAACCCGCCTGCCGGCGCGGCGGTCACGCTCAATCTCAGCCCGAGCGGGGACCTGCGCAAGGCAGCGGCCCGCCTGTTTCAGAGCCTGCGCGACCTCGACCGGCCGGGGCTGCGCGGCATCGCGGCCATGCCGATCCCCGAACGCGGTCTCGGCCGCGCTATCAACGACCGCCTGCGGCGCGCCGCCGCACCGCGGCCGCCGTCTTGAACGCGCGGCTGTTCAAGACGCCACCGTGGTCTAGACTCGCGGCCATGACACAGAGTTGCTCATGGTCGTAGTCGAGGATTGCGCCGCACCGTTCGCCGATCTGCGTGCCGAACTGCTCGAACGGCTCGGTCCCAAGGCGCTCGTCGACTCGAAGGAGAGCCTAGCACCGCACCTGATCGAGCGGCGCGGCCTGTTTCGCGGCGCAGCCCCTTACATGGTGCAGCCGGCCTCGACGGCGGAGGCAGCGGCGACAGTCGCGGCCTGCGCCAAGCGGGGCATCGCCATCGTGCCGCAAGGCGGCAACACCGGACTGGTCGGCGGCGGCGTGCCGGTTGCCGACCACCCGGCGATCCTGCTCAATCTCGCACGCATGAACCGCATCCGCTCGCTCGACCCGCTCGACGGCAGCATGACCGCCGAGGCCGGCTGCATCCTCCAAAGCCTTCAGGAAGCCGCGGCCGATGTTGACCGCCTGTTTCCGCTGAGTCTCGGCGCCGAGGGCAGTTGCCAGCTCGGCGGCAACATCAGCACCAATGCCGGCGGCATCCACGTCATACGCTACGGCAATGCGCGGCAACTGGTGCTCGGCCTGGAGGTGGTCCTGCCCGACGGTCGGGTCTGGAACGGTCTGCGCGCCCTGCGCAAGGACAATCGCGGCTACGACCTCAAGCAACTCTTCGTAGGGGCGGAGGGCACGCTCGGCGTGATCACCGCGGCAGTGGTGAAGCTGTTTCCGCGCCCGGAAACGACTGCCACCGCCCTGGTCGCGCTGCCGAGCGTCGAGTCCGCGCTCGCGGTGCTGGCCCGCTGCCGGGACCGCTCCGGCGACGCGGTCAGCGCCTGCGAGCTGATGCCACGTTTCGGGATCGAAATCGCCAGCCGTCACGTCGCCGGATGCCGGGATCCCTTCGGGACGCCGCATCCCTGGTACCTGCTGGTGGAGCTAAGCGGCGGCAGAGCCTTCGATCTCCAACACCTGCTGGAAGAAGTTCTGGCCGAGGCGCACGGCGCAGATCTTCTGGTCGATGCGGTGGTGGCCCAGAATGAGGCACAGACAGCCGAACTCTGGCGCCTGCGCGAAGGCCTTGTCGAGGCGCAGAAGCACGAGGGCGGATCGATCAAGCACGACATCTCGGTGCCGGTTTCGACGGTACCGGCCTTTCTCGACCGCGCGACCGCGGCGGTCGAAGCGCGCCTGCCCGGCGTGCGCCCTCTGCCCTTCGGGCATCTCGGCGATGGCAACATCCACTTCAACCTCAGCCAGCCGCCGGAGATGGCCACTGGAGAGTTCCTCGCCCGCTGGAGCGAGATCAACCGCATGGTGCACGACATCGTCGTCGACTTCGGGGGCAGCTACAGTGCCGAACATGGGATCGGACGGCTCAAGGTCGGCGAGAACGCCCGCTTCAAGCACCCGGTCGAGCTTTCCGCCATGCACCGCATCAAGGCCGCGCTCGACCCCAAGGGACTCATGAACCCGGGGGTGATTCTGTAGCCTTTGCCCGGGCCAGTGACGGCGCTGCGCGCGCCGACGTCGCGATCACGAGGCCGGCGGCGATCCCCGCGATACCGAGCAAATGAAACGCCTGCAGATCTTCGCCGAGAAACACGACCGCGAGCAGGGTGGCAAAGACCGGAATCAGGTGAATGAACAGGCCACCCTTGCTCGGCCCCAGGATCTCGATACCGCGGTTGAAGCAGAGAAAAGCGATGACCGAGGCGATCAGCGAGACGTAGCCGATGACCACCAGCGCCTGCCAGGTCAGCGGCATCTGGCGAACGAAGACATGTTCTGCGGCGTAGACCGGTGCGAGCATCACCAGCGCGAAACAGACGCAGACCGTCAGCATGACCTGCGCCGGCACGTCGGCGGGCCGACGCTTGAGCAGGACCGTGTAGAGCGACCAGCAGGTCACCGCGGCCAGCATGACGAGATCGCCCAGATTCACCTCGAGCGCCAGCAGGCGCGCTGGGTCTCCGCGGCCGATCACGATCATGACGCCGGCCAGCGAGATGACCGTGCCCAGCGCCATGCGCGCGGCCGGGCGCTCGCCCAGGATCATCCAGGCGAAGAGTGGAACGAGGACCGGCGGAGTCGCCATCAGGAGGGCGGCATTGACCGCGCTGGTCAGGTTGACGCTGACGTAGAGCAGGGTGTGGAAGAGCGCCATGCCGACCAGCCCGAGCAGAGCCAGCCGGCGCCAGCCGCGGCGGATCGCCGGCCAGTGCCGGCGAACGGCCGGCGCCGTCAGGCCGGCCAGCACGACCAGAGCCACCAGCCAACGCCAGAAACTCAGACCGACCGGCGGGATCTCGGCGTGCACCGCCCGGCCGAGCACGATGTTGCCGGCCCACGCCAGACTGGCGAACGACAGCAGGCCGGCGGCCACAAGGCCAGAGCGGGACACTTTCATGTCCGCCTCTCCGCAGCTGCCCGAAAACCGGCCGCAACCGCCGTCAGCGCAACTTTTTCCCGTCCAACGCGTCGTCCCGGCGGCGCTGGTCGAGGGTATCCGCCGCCTTCTGGCTGCCGCTGCGGCCATGCCGCACCCGGTTGGCGGCCGCCTTCTCGGCGCGATCGCGGCGTTGCTTGCGCTTTCGCGCCTGACGCAGGTTGACGATGTCAGTCATGGCTCAACTCCGGCTTCCGGGACAACATAGGCGCAGGACTATGCCTCGGTAAAGTGCGTGGCCGGCGCATTGCCTGGCCCATTGGCGGGGTCTAACCTTCGTCCAAAGACGACGCGACAAAGCCGACTCAACGGCCGGCCGGGAGGAACCGCACCATGACGTTTCACGCCCCGCTCGAGGACATGCGCTTTGCGCTCAACGAGGTTGCCGGCCTCGACGAGATCGCCAGGTTGCCGGGCTATGACGAGGCCACTCCGGAACTGGTCGATGCCGTGCTGAGCGAAGCGGGCAAGCTTGCCGCCGAAGTCCTCGCGCCATTGAATCAGACGGGCGACCGAGAAGGCGCGGTCTTCGAGAACGGCGTCGTTCGCATGCCCCGGGGTTTTCGCGAGGCCTATCGCACCTATCGCGACGGCGGCTGGCCGGGCCTGCCGTTTGACCCGGATTTCGGCGGACAGGGACTGCCCTGGCTGGTCGGCGTGGCGGTGCAGGAACTCCTGCAGGCGGCCAATATGAGCTTCGGCCTGTGCCCCCTTCTGACCCAGGGGGCGGTGGAGCTGCTCCAGGCGCACGGCACGGCGGCACAGAAGGAGCTCTACCTGACCCGGCTGATCTCCGGCGAATGGACCGGCACCATGAACCTGACCGAGCCGCAGGCGGGCTCGGACGTCGGCGCGCTGAAGACGCGGGCCGTGCCGAACGGCGACCACTATCTGATTACCGGGCAGAAGATCTACATCACCTACGGCGAGCACGATCTGGCCGAGAATATCGTCCACATGGTGCTCGCGCGCACCCCCGAGGCACCGCCCGGGACGAAGGGCATCAGCCTGTTCCTGGTACCAAAATTCCTGCCCGATGCGGACGGCCGCCCGGGCCCCCGCAACGACCTGCGCTGTGTCTCGATCGAGCACAAGCTCGGCATCAACGCCTCGCCTACGGCGGTCATGGCCTACGGCGACTCAGGCGGCGCCGTCGGCTACCTGGTCGGCGCCGAAAACCACGGTATGGCCTGCATGTTCACCATGATGAACAACGCCCGCGTTCTGGTCGGGGTGCAGGGGCTGGGCATCGCCGAACGCGCCTATCAACAGGCGCTCGACCACGCCCGGACACGGCTTCAGGGCCGGCCGCCGGGCGATGGCGCCGCCGGCCCCGAACCCATCATTCACCATCCGGACGTGCGCCGGATGCTCATGACCATGAAATCCCAGATCGAGGCGATGCGCGCGCTCGCCTACTATGGCGCCGCCGCGCTGGATCGCGCGAAGCGTCACCCGGACGAGGCGGAACGGGCACGCAGCCAGGCCCTTATCGACCTGCTCACACCGGTCATCAAGGCCTGGTGCTCGGATCTCGGCTGCGAGATCTCCTCGCTTGGGGTCCAGGTACACGGCGGGATGGGCTTCATCGAGGAGACCGGTGCGGCCCAGCACTATCGCGACGCCCGCATACTGCCGATCTACGAAGGCACTAACGGGATCCAGGCGCTCGACCTGCTCGGCCGCAAGCTGCTGCGCGATGACGGCCGCGCGATGACCGCTCTCATCGCGGAGATCGAGGCCGAGGCCGGCTTGCTGGCCGATGCCGCCGACGCGCGTTTAAACGGCCTGGGCTCTTCCCTCGGCCATGGTCTGGCGGCCCTTCGAAGTGCCACCGACTGGCTGCTGGACAACGGCCGGACAGACGCCGCGCTCGGCGCGGCCGGCGCATCGCCCTACCTGCGTCTGGTCGGCCTCGTTGCAGGTGGCTGGCTGCTCGCCCGCAGCGCACGCTGCGTCGCCACGGGTAACGCCAGCGCCGCCTACGATCCGGGATTCCGCTCCGCCAAGCTGGCCACCGCGGGCTTCTACCACGACAACATCCTGCCCCAGGCCGGGGCCTGCGCCACCGCCGTCACGAAAGGCGCGGAGAGCTGTCTGGCCCTGTCCGATGGGGACCTCTAGGACCCACTGCGAGCCGCTGCCCGACAGGTCGCTCGGACCGTCCCCCTACCATTCCCCGCTGTTGGGCATCGAGGCCCAGGGCTCCTTGGGCGGCAAGGCGTCCCCCTTCTGGAGCAGCTCGATCGAGATTCTGTCCGGCGAGCGAACGAAGGCCATGCGACCGTCGCGCGGCGGCCGGTTGATGGTGACGCCCTTGTCCATGAGGCGCTGGCAGGCGGCATAGATGTCGTCGACCCGGTAGGCCAGATGGCCGAAGTTGCGCCCGCCCGTGTAGTCCTCGGGATCCCAGTTATAGGTCAGTTCGACGAGGGGCGACTTGGTGTCCCTGGCCCGATCGGCATCGCCGGGCGCGGCGAGAAAGACCAGCGTGAAACGGCCCTGTTCGTTTTCGTATCGGTTGACCTCGACCAGACCCAGCTTGCCGCAGTAGAAATCCAGCGACTCGTCCAGATCGCTCACCCGAACCATGGTATGCAGATATTCCATTGCGTCGGCTCCTCTTCATCGTGACGGCATGGTTGCTCAGCCACTGTGTGCCGTGGACGCCCGGACCATGCAAGGCGGTCGGGCCTTGATCGGGGCGGCGATCGCGCCTTGATATAGTTCGCGCCGGCTCCCGTGACACGAAAGGCGGGCGGAACCGAAGCGCCGCCTCGGCGTTCCTTCTTCCTGCCGCCGGCACCGCTGAAAACCGCAACCGACAAAGGGGGAAAGCAAATGGGGGACGTTGCGTCGCTGTCCGTTTCGCCCGAGCAGGTCTGCTATATCATAATCAAGGCACGGGAATTCGACGAGAAGGTCGCCCCGATCGAGGCCGACCCCGGCTCCAATCCGACCGATGATGACGCACGGCACGTGCTTGAGGACTACACCGAGGATCCCACGCTGATCGAGCTGACCAGCGCGATCCAGTCGCTTAACGTCGATCAGCAGCTCGACCTCATCGCACTGACCTGGCTCGGCCGCGAGGATTTCGACAGCTGGAAGGAAGCGCGCGAGCAGGCCGAGGAGATGCGCGACAAGCATGTCGCGACCTACCTGACCGGCACGCCTCTGCTCGGCGACTATCTGGAGGAGGCGCTCTCGCAGCTCGGCTATTCCTGCGAGGACTACGAGATCGACCGCTTGTAGTCCGGCCATATCCCGCCGCGGCGCAGGACCTTCAAGCGACCCGATCCGTCTCCCCGTCTCTTGATCGATGCCCGCCCGGGTGGTGTCCGTTGGCGGCCTTGCGGTCGCCGGGCTCCGGCGGATCCGCCAGCCAGCGCTCCAGCCTGCGGCGCAAGGCCGGCACGTCGAGCGCGATCAGGCCGAGGCCGAGCGGAAGCATCCAAAAGCCGACAATCGGCAGAAATCCCAGGAGTCCGCCGATCACGAGGGGCAGCCCGCACAGGCTCCGCAGGCCGCGCGGCACCCGCTCGCCCCACAAGACTGCACGGTGCAGACCGTGCCGCGCCGCCGCTCGCCAGTGCTTCGTGCTGCCCAATTCCCAACCGCTCCGTTGCTTGCGTGTCCGCCCCGCTCGATCATGGACAGACCGTTCGGAAATGGGTTCCGCCGCCCAATCATCAACACCGCTGGCGGCATTGCCAGGCAGCACTTGCGGCGAAGTGCAGTGCCGCGCCGCGAGGAGGCCTTTGGAACCTCGGGCGCGGCGCCCCGTTTCCAGAGCAATCGTTCAACTGGCGGCTTCGCCCTGCGAAGCCGAACGAGAGACGATACGGTTCCGGCCCAGGGCTCCGACACGCCCCCTCGGACGGGCCTGGGCACTGACGTTCACACAGCCGGAAGGAGCAGACGCCATGTCTCAACTGCCTTCGACCGCCCGGTGCAAGATCGCCGCTCTGTCGGTGGCGGCCGCAGCCGCGCTGGCCGTTTCGGGCGCCGCCCGGGCCGCCGACAAACCCGCGCCTTTCTCGCCGGACGTTCCGGCCGCTGAAGCGCTCTTGCATGGACCCGACGGTGCCCCCCGCGGCAGGGTCGCCTTCTTTCCCAATCCGCACGGCATCAGCCTGATGGCTCAGCTCACCGGTCTGCCGGCCGGAACACACGCCTTTCATCTGCACGAAACAGGCTCCTGCGAGCCCGATTTCACGGCTGCCGGCGGGCATTTCAATCCGACCGGTGCCGCTCACGGAATACTCGATCCGGACGGGCCCCATCTGGGTGATCTGCCCAACATTCACGTCCCCGAATCCGGCGAATTGACCCTCGAATACTTCGTACGGAACGTCTCGGTGGATCCGATGGCGGCCAACACCCTGTTCGACGACAACGGCTCTGCCGTGGTCATCCATCAGGGCGCGGACGACTATGTAACGGATCCGGCCGGCGCGGCGGGCACGCGCATCTCCTGCGGCGTCGTCGAGCCGCGCTGACCGGGGCGGCGGTCTCCTTGCCCAACGCCCGATGAGGCTGCGCCGCCTTCTCGGCCTGGCGGCGGTTCTGGCCGTCGCCGCGGCGATCGGGGGCGTCGTGCTGTTGGATCCGCCGGTCCGCCAGTGGCTTGCGCCTCTGGCCGGGAGCGAGGAAAGCGGTACGAAAGCGCCCCCGGCAGTCGTCGTGGAAGTCGCCGAGGCGACGGTCGGACGCGCGGAACGGACCTACCGGGCGGTCGGCGAGGTCATCGCCGCAGATCAGGTTCACCTGACCAGCGAGGTTCGCGCTCTCGTCCAAAAGATCGCGGTCGAAGACGGCGAGCGCGTGTCCCGCGGAGAGCTCCTCCTTCAACTCGACGATTCGCAATCCCGTGCACGGCTCGAAGCCGCCAGAGCGCGGGAAAAGGAAGCCCGAGCCCAGTATCAGCGTGCCCAGGCGCTGGTCGACAAGGACTTCGTCACCGAAGCCGAACTCGATCAGCGCCAAGCCACTCTCGAAGTTGCGCAGGCCGAGGTCGCTCAAGCCGAAGCCGATCTCGCCGACCATGCGATCCGCGCCCCCTTCGACGGAGAGGTCGGCTTTGTTTTGGTCAGTCCCGGGGCCCTGATCGAGCCCGGACAGGCCGTGGCGGAGTTGACCACCACGCAGCGCCTGCGTGTCCGTTTCGCACTACCCGCCC
>CAZDBC010000052.1:0-11916 GCA_964503295.1 uncultured Kiloniellaceae bacterium
AGGCCGAGATTCTTGCGCGCGCGCCGCCAGGGCGCGTCGGCGTTCTTGTAGACGATGTGGCGCAGGTCGTTGAGGCGGCCCGGGTTGCTGGGCTTGCCCTGCGCGATCCAGCGCTCGCGCGACTGTCCGCCCTTCCACATGCGTGTCGTGAAGCCGAGGATCTCGACCTTCACGCCGCAGCGTTCGAGCGTGCGCGCCAGAATGTCCGCACTCATGGCGGCGACCGTGATCGGTCGGCCGCGCATCGATCCGGAGTTGTCGATCAGCAGGGTGACCACGGTGTCCCGGAACTCCGTCTCCTTTTCCTGCTTGAAGGTCAGGGAGTGAAGCGGATTGACGACCACGCGCGCCAGACGGGCGGTGTCGAGCAGGCCTTCTTCGAGATTGAACTCCCAGGCACGAGTCTGCTTGGCCAGCAGGCGGCGCTGCAGGCGGTTGGCGAGACGGGCGATCACCCCCTGCAGGTTAACCAGCTGCTGGTCGAGCAACTGGCGCAGTCGGGTCAGCTCGTCCGGATCGCAAAGATCGTTCGCTTCGACCGTCTCGTCGAACTCGGTCGTGTAGGCATGATACAGTTCGGCACCGGCGCTGTTGCGGCGGTCGTCGAACTCGGGCGGCCGGCCCGGGCGACCGGGCTCCTCGTCGCTGGCCCCGGCCATCATGTCGCCTTCCGTGTCGAGATCCTGGTCTTCGCCGGCCTGCTCCTCCTCGCCCTCGCCCTGTTGGGCCTCCATCGAGGCCGCCGCCTCGTCGCTGTCCCGCTGGCTGCCGTCGCCCTGGGTTTCGCCGCTGCTGTCGTCGCTCTGCTCGCCGTCCTCGTCGGACTCGTCCTCGCTCGACGGCTCTTCCTCGTCGCCCAGCTCCAGGTCCAGGTGATTCAGCAACTGGCGCACCGCCTTGGCAAAGTCCGCCTGGTCGTCCGCGTGGCGCGCCAGTTCAGCCAGATCCTGCAGCACCCGCGGCTCCAGGCTCGGGCGCCAGAGGTCGATCACGTGGCGCGCGTTGGGCGGCACGGCGGCGCCGGTCAGGGATTCGCGCGCCAGCAGCCGGATCGCCTCGACCATCGGGATCTCGTCGCGGCTCACCGCGCGGCTGTATCCGCGCCGCAGGCAGCGCTCCTCGAGCGCGGCGTTGAGATTGCCGGCGACACCGGCCATGTGACGCATGCCCAGCGCCTCGCAGCGCGACTGTTCCACCGCGTCGTAGATCTCGCGTGCGGTCTGGCTGGTCGGCCGCTGGTCCGCGTGCACCCGGCCATTGTGGTGGCGCAGGCGCAGGGCAACGGAGTCGGCTTCGCCGCGGACGCGGGTGACCTCGTCCAACGGCAGATCGCGCCCCGGCATGGACAGCTTCAGCTCCTTGCCGACCAAACCCTGATTGCTCGGCGAGAAACTGGCCGTGACGTCCTCGCGGCCGGAGATGGCGCGGACCGTGGCGCCAGTCGCACGCTTGAAGCGTTCGATCGGGTTCTCGCGATCCATCGCGGCGCGCCCCTGCTCAGACGAGGCTGGCCTTCACGCCGCTTTCCGGCAACTCGGAGCCGAAGCAGCGCTGGTAGTACTCGGCCACCACCGGCCGTTCGATCTCGTCGCACTTGTTGAGGAAGGTGACGCGGAAGGCGAAGGGCACGTCGTCGAAGATGCTCGCGTTCTGCGCCCAGGTGATCACCGTGCGCGGGCTCATCACGGTCGAGATGTCGCCGTTGATGAAGCCGCTGCGCGTGAGGTCGGCCAGGGCAACCATGGCCGAGACCCGCTCGCGCCCTTCGGCGGTGTCGAAGTCCGGGCACTTGGACAGCACGATATTGACCTCCTCGTCGTGCGGCAGGTAGTTGAGCGTCGCGACGATGTTCCAGCGGTCCATCTGGCCCTGGTTGATCTGCTGGGTGCCGTGATAGAGGCCGGTCGTGTCGCCCAGGCCGACCGTGTTGGCGGTCGCGAACAGGCGGAACGCCGGATGCGGGCGAATCACCTTGTTCTGGTCGAGCAGGGTCAGC
Organism: uncultured Kiloniellaceae bacterium; assembly: GCA_964503295.1. Lineage (GTDB taxonomy): Bacteria > Pseudomonadota > Alphaproteobacteria > Kiloniellales > Kiloniellaceae > CAZDBC01. The sequence continues at coordinate 1,997 of CAZDBC010000052.1, forward strand.
TTGCCTTCGACCTCCAGCACCCTCTGAATGACGAACATCACGTCGGGCCGGCCTGCGTCGTACTCGTCGAAGACCAGCGAGGTCGGCCGCTGCAGCGCCCAGGGCAGCAGCCCTTCGCGGAACTCAGTCACCTGCACGCCGTCCTTGAGCACGATGGCGTCCTTGCCGACCAGATCGATGCGGCTGATGTGACTGTCCAGGTTGACCCGGATGCACGGCCAGTTAAGGCGGGCGGCGACCTGCTCGATGTGGGTCGACTTGCCGGTGCCGTGATAGCCCTGGATCATGACCCGACGGTTGTAGGCGTAGCCCGCGAGGATCGCGAGCGTGGTGTCGCGGTCGAAGCGATAGGCTTCGTCGAGCTCGGGGACGAACTCGCCGCCCTGGCTGAACGCAGGCACCTGCATGTCGCAGTCGAGGCCGAAGGTCTGCCGGACCGACACCGTAATGTCGGGCCCATGATCCGGCAGGAGGCTGTTTTCGTGGGCGTGAACTGAAGCCATGGTAAAGCGAGTTCCCTCTTAGTAGCGTATCCTGATGCTGAGGACCGGTCAGGCGAAGCTGGCCTTCAGCGTCGCGTAGGCCTGATTGATCACCTTGAGCTGATCCTCGGCATGCCTGTCGCCGCCATTCGCGTCGGGATGCAGCTTCTTGACCAGCGCCTTGTAGCGCACCTTGATCTCGACCAGCGTGATCGGTTCCTGAAGATCGAGAACGGCCAGCGCCCGCTCGCGCTCGGTCCTGGCCCGCGTCGTGCAACCGTCGCCGTCCCCACCCTCGCGCCGTTGGCCGCCGCCCTCCCCGCGAGCGCGGCGCCCGGCCTCGATGTCCTCGTCGATCGGGATGTCGTACCGAAAGGTATATGGGCCGAAATGCCCCAGAGGCCAAGTGGGGCGTTGCCATACGGTGTCGCGCCGGCGGTGAAACTCGATCTCCTCCTCGGACATTCCCTCATAGAAGTTCCAGGCCTGGTTGTACTCGCGCACGTGCACGAGACAGAACCAATAGTAACTGTCCAGATGATCGCGCGAAATCGGCGCCCGGTGCAGGCCCTCCTCCTGACAGCCCGGAGCCTGGCAGACCCGCCGATGGCCGCGGGCCTGCTTGAAAGGTTCGAAGATGGCCTGCGGTGTGGGTCGCGCCATGGAAGAAATATGTGATCCGCCAATCGAACAGACAACGAACCTTGCATCCGGGGCGTGCGGGCAGTCGGCCCGGTCCGGGCCCCGGTGGCGGCGCGATACGCCGGCGTCTTCGGCTGGTCCGGGCCTTGACCGTACCAGCCACGGGTTAAGGGGCCTTTGCGGCGCGCCTCTCGGGCAGATTGCCCGGCGCCAGCCCGACGACGATCAGTATTAATCCCGTCAGGAAGCTGGGGGTCAAGGCTTCGCCGAGGGTCAGCGTGGACAGCGCGGCCGAACTCCGCTACGGCGAGGACGTCGAGCGAACTCGACAGCGCCGGCAGGGCGATCCGGCCGCGTGGCCGGGCCGGACGCAGTGCTCGACGTGCGTGCCGGCGCGAACCTCCGCAGTGCGCGTGGGCGCCACCGGCAGGAGCATGAACGGCGGACGATTGACAGGGCCGAGTTCGGGATAGCACCCTTCCGGTTCCCGACGACAGCACGTCGAGGCGCGAGGCAGAATCGTCATGACCATGGCCGCGACCCTGAAGGGCAAGCTCACCAAGGCGCTCGCGCCGACACGTCTCGAAATCGTGGACGAGTCGCACCGCCACCGCGGGCACGCCGGCTGGCGCGAGGGCGGCGAGACCCACTTTCGCGTCGAGGTGGTCTCGGATCTTTTCGAGGGGCGCTCGCGGGTCGAGCGCCAGCGGCTGGTCTATCAGGCGCTGGCAGAGGAACTGCGGGAACGCGTCCACGCGCTGCAACTGGTCACGCGCACGCCGGCCGAGGACGCCGCCACAACCGCCGCACGCTGACCGCGCCGCGAGCCTTCACTCGCCGGTGTAGAACTCGGGCCAGTACTGCTTGACGAGTTCGCCGTCGCTGGCGAAGGCGTGACAGGTGTCGAGCAGGGCGGGCCGCTCCGTCCGGCCGGTGCCGTTCGAGTTGCGCGCCGCCTCCCCTGTCGTCCCCGCCTTGGCCGGATAGATGGTCTGGAAGGCGACGGTGGCCATGGCGATCAGCAGTTCGACCAGGTGCGTGCAGCCTTCGGTTCCGCCGACCCGCTGGCGCACCGCGCGGCGCCATCCGGGCCCCACGGTGACCCCGATCATGCGCTTGAAGTTGGGTGTGATGTTCGGGCAGACGCCATAGGGGCCGGCGTCGGTCACGGCCTCGATGTCGCGCACCACGAAGTCGTCGTCGACCGTCAGGCGGATCGACATATCGTGCAGCGGCTCGCCGGCTTCGATGCGGCCGCGATGCCGGTTGGGAAAGCCGTAGGTCTTCACGTCGGTGATGCGGCCATCGATGTCCCACAGGCCGTCGTGGCGACGAAAGCCGTCGAAATGGTAGCGCCGCGTGTGCAGTTGCTCGCGGCTGACTGGTGCGGGGAGCGGCATGATATCCGGTCGTTGCTGGCAGAGCTCCGCACTATAGGGCGGGCCGGCATCTCGTCAACGATCCGGCCCGCGCGGCCGAGGGCGCGGGCTTCTCAGCCGGCGCTGTAGCCGCTGCCGAAGATGAAGGCCTCCCGCCGCTCCAGGTCGGCCTCGAGCTCGCGTTTGACCGCCGCATGCAGGTCCCGGATCGAGACGATGCCGACGACCCGCCCCTCGCTGACGACCGGGAGATGGCGGTAGCCGCAGGCGTTCATCCGCTCCAGCGCGTCGAAGGCCACGTCGCCTGTCTCCAGGGTGTCAGGATCCCGGGTCATGACCTCTCCCAGCCGGGTCGCTGCCGGGTCCCGTTTCGCCGCCACTACCCGGGTCAGGAGGTCGCGTTCGGTGAAGATGCCGGTCAGTCTGTCGTTCTCGCCGACCAGAACGGCGCCGATATGGCGCTCGCTCATGTAGCGGACGGCGTCGAGCACGCTGGTGTCCGGCGCGAACAGACGGATGTCCTGGTTGGAGACGACATCAGGCACGATCTTGCGGTGCATGGTTCCTCCGTCGCCCGGCCGATGAGGCGCGCCGGCGCCATGCCGGCCGCGGCCGGGATCTAGGACGAAGTCTCGCAAAGACCCCAGACGCCGGTCAAGAAAGCCGAGGGGTGGCTTTTCCGGGGTGCCGCCGGCGCTGTCGTCGTCTCGCGGGTCAGGCGCTGTCCGCCCTCGGCTCGGCCTTGCTGGCGGCGGCCAGCGGCGTGATCTTGAGGCGGGTGATCTGGTTGCGCTGGCGGCCCAGAATCTGGAAGCGGAAGTCGTGGAACACGAAGGCCTGGCCGATGTCGGGAATGCGCCGGGCCTCGTGCAGGACCAGGCCGGCGACGGTCGAGGCCTCCTCGTCGGGCAGACGCCAGTCGAAACGCCGGTTGAGATCGCGGATGGTGACCTCGCCGTCGACCAGGACCGACCCGTCGCGCCGGACCTGGACGCCCTCGATCTCCAGGTCGTGCTCGTCGGAAATGTCGCCGACGATTTCCTCGAGGATGTCTTCCAGGGTCACGATGCCGAGCAGGGCACCGTACTCGTCGACCACGATGGCGAAGTGCTCGTGGCGCGCGCGGAAGGCCTGAAGCTGCGACAGCAGGTCGGTCGATTCCGGGATGAACCAGGGCGCGCCGGCAATCGAGAGGATGTCGAGGCTGTCGAGATCCGTCGGATTGCTCACCACCTCGCGCAGCAGGGCCTTGGCGTGGAGCACGCCGACGATGTTGTCGGGGTCGTTCTTCCAGACCGGCAGGCGCGTATAGGGACTGCGCACCACCTCTTCGATGATTTTGGACGGCGGCTGGTCGATGTCGATGGCAACCACGTTCTTGCGGTGCGACATGATCTCGCCGACCTCTATGTCGGCCAATTCCAGGATCGAACGCATCATCTCGCGCTCGTGCCGTTCTTCCTCGCCGGTCGCCGCGTGCATGTCGATGGCGCCGCGCAGGGCCTCCTCGTAGGCTTCGGAGCCGTGGCCCGAGCTGATATGGGCGCCGAACAGACGCAGACTCGCCGTGACGATGGCCTCGACCGTCTGGACGAACGGCCCGAAGGCCACCACCACCACGCGGATGACCGGGGCCGCGGTGAGCGCCAACCGGTCCGCGTGGTAAAGGGCGTAGGTCTTGGGCAGCACCTCGGCGAATATCAGCACGAGACAGGTCATGCCGAGCGTGGCGTAGACCACCCCGGCGTCGCCGACCAGGCCGATCAGAACCGAGGTTGCCAATGCCGAGGCCAGGATGTTGACCAGGTTGTTGCCGAGCAGGATCGCGCCGATCAGCCGTTCCCGGATGTCCCACAGACGATTGACGAGTTCGGCCCGATGGTCGCCCTGCTGGGCGAGCGTGTGCATGCGCGGCCGGGAGGCGGCGGTCAGTGCCGTCTCCGAACCCGAGAAGAAGGCCGACAGCACGAGCAGGCAGAAGATTGCGACTGTCGAAAGTAAGAGCTCGCTGTCCATGGCGGGGCCCCGGTGTCCGATCGATTGAGGTGTCCGAGCGAAAAAAGGCGCTGTCGTAACGGTTCTTGCGGCTGTGGCGCTCGCTGTTCGTTGCGGCCGTCTGCGGCGGTTCCCGGCCTGCGGGTCAGGCGGCCAGGGCCTGGCTGAGCACGGCTTCGACCTCGCCGAGCGGGACGTCCTCGGCGATAAAGGCCCTGCCGATGCCGCGTGCGAGGATGAAGCGCAGACGCCCGTCCTGGACCTTCTTGTCGCGGCCCATGTGTTCGAGCAGGGTCGCAGCGTTGCTCCCGGCGCCGATCATCCCGGGCGCGGTCGGCAGGCCAACGGCGGCCAGATGACGGCGCACCCGGGCGGCGTCCTCGGGCGGGCACAGGCCGAGCCGCACGGAGAGCTCGAAGGCCATGACCAGACCGATGGCGACTGCCTCGCCATGGAGCAGGCGGCCGTCGTAGCCCGCGGCCGCTTCCAGGGCATGGCCGAAGGTATGGCCCAGGTTGAGCAGGGCGCGCGCACCGGCCTCGCGCTCATCGGCGGCCACGATCGCCGCCTTGGCGGCACAGCTGGTCAACACGGCGTGGCGGCGCGCGGCCGCATCGCCGGCGAGCACAGCGGGTCCCTCGCGTTCCAGCCAGGCGAAGAAGGGCTCGTCCTTGATCAGACCGTACTTGACCACCTCGGCATAGCCGGCGCGCAGTTCGCGCGGCGGCAGGCTGTCGAGCAGGCCGACGTCGGCCAGGACCAGTCGCGGCTGGTGAAAGGCGCCGACCAGGTTCTTGCCGTGGCGGCTGTTGATGCCGGTCTTGCCGCCGACGGAGCTGTCGACCTGGGCCAGCAGAGTGGTCGGAATCTGCACGAAATCCAGCCCGCGAAGCAGGATCGCGGCGGCAAAGCCCGCCAGATCGCCGATCACGCCGCCACCGAGCGCGATCAGAAGGCTGCGCCGGTCGAGGCGCCAGGCCAGCAGGCGCTCGCACAGTTCGGCGAGCTGATCGAAACTCTTGGTCGCCTCTCCGGCCGGCAGTTCCGTGACGCCGTAGTCGATTCCGGCGGTCTCGAGACCCGCGCGCAGGGCGGGCAGATGCAAGGGCGCCACGTTGGCGTCGGTCACGATATGCGCGCGCCGCCCGCCCAGCAGACTCGCGATCTCGTTCCCGGCGGTCGGCAGCAGGTTGCTGCCCACGACGATCTCGTAGCCGCGGTCGTCCAACTCGACGTGCAGGCGTTCCGGCGACTCGCTGGTCTCGGCGCTGCGAGTCATGCGCGTTCCGTCCCGACCGCGTCGCCTGCCGCGCGGTTGTTCCGTACGGCCAGATGTTCGTCCAGGGCGGTCAGAATGGCTTCCAGCGTCGTTTCGGGCGGCCCGTCCCGGCTGTCGACCACGATGTCCGCTTCGGCATAGACCGGATAGCGTTCGGCGATCAGGCGGTCGAGGATCTCGCCCGGGTCGCCGCGCTTCAGGAGCGGCCGGTTGTTGCGCCGCGACGTCCGCTTGAGCAGGAGTTCGCGGTCGGCACGCAGCCAGATGGTGATGGCGCGTTCACGGGTCAGGGTCCGGGTCTCAGGGTCCATGAAGGCCCCCCCGCCGGTCGCCATGACGTGCCGCGGCTGGTCGAGCAGGCGTGCGATCACCCGGCGCTCCCCGTCGCGGAAGGCCTGTTCGCCGTGGCGTTCGAAAATTTCCTGGATGCTGCAGCCCGCCGCCGCCTCGATCTCCCTGTCGGCATCGACGAACGGCAGCTTAAGGCGCTTGGCGAGGCGCCGGCCCATGGCGCTCTTGCCCGCGCCCATCAGGCCGACGAGCACAATGGACTTGGGTATGACAGGCCCTTTGTCCTCGCCCGTCATCGGCCTAATCGGGCCTTCGTGCCGACCGGCGGTTGCCGGCCGGCCTTCGCCGGGCCCACTTGCCTTGCCGCTTTCTTGCCACGCATGCAGTCTAACAACACCTTTCGCCTCCGGCATCAAGGCTTCCCTGGCGCCCGGAGCCGGGCTAGAAAAGGGCCCGCCGGCCGCAGGAAGTTGACATATACCGCCCGGGACATCTTCTCAATGTCATAGCGAAAGGCTGTTGGTTAGGCCGATTATGCGCAAATCCACACTCATTGCCGTCATCGTCGTCGTTGGATTGCTGGCCTCGGGCGGGTTCTTTCTTTTGACCTGGGACATTCCGCCCCCGTCGGCACCGGTCGAAAAGGTGCTCCCCGATGATCGTTTCCCGCGCTAGCCGGCGGATTGGGCACGTCCGCATTCCGGCAGCAGTTTTCGGTGCTCTCTTCGCGTTCGCTGTGATGGGCGGGCCGACGGCCCATGCCCAGAGCGGCGCCCAGACTAGCGCGCCCGCCTCGAGCCGGCCCCAAGAAGCGCCAGGCGGCGGGCCGCTGCTGCTGCTGCCGCCGCCGGAGGATGCGGCTCCGGGCGGTCAGGCGCCGGCCACGCGGCCCGAGGGCGGCCGGCAGCGCATAGAGGGTGTCGAAGTAAGCCCTTTGGATGCGCCCGATCCTGACGCCCTGGGCGTGGCGGCGCCCGGCGCGGCCACTTTCGGCCCTGACGTTTGGGCCGGCGCCGACGCGGAGCTGGTGACGGCCTTGTTGCGCCGCGTGCCGGCGGACTTGACCTCTCCCAGTCTGCGCGCTCTGGCGCGCCGGCTTCTCCTGACCAACGCCGCGCCGGCACCCGCGCCGGGGCAGGCGCCGGCCGAGGGCGGGCTCTTGACCTTGCGCATTCAGCGCCTGCATGAACTCGGCGAGCTCGATGCCGTGCGCGCGCTGCTCGACGTGATGCCGCAAAGGCTCGAGAACGAGACGATCGCACGGGTGCGTGCCGAGGCGGCCTGGCTGGAAGAGGACCGCGAAGCGGCGTGCCGTGGCGTACGCAACGGCGTTGCGGGTAATCCCCAGAGCGATTACTGGGCTCAGGCGCTGATCGCCTGCCAGATCTCCTTCGGCGAGGCCGACCAGGCCGCGCTCGGCATCGAACTGCTGCGCGAGCAGGGCGCGCCCGAGGCAGCCGGTTTCATCGCGCTCGCCACCCGCGCCCTCGGCTTGGAGACCGAGCTTCCCGACGCCGCCGCGTTGCTGGACGCCGGCTCGCCCTTTGCCGTGACGCTGCTCGGTGTCGCCGGCGTGGAGCTTCCGGCCGGTTGGCAGCGCCAAGCGCCTCCGACGGCCCTGCGCGCGGTCCTGGCGACGCCGGTCTTTCCGCTTGCCGAGCGGACGCGGGCAGCGGAACGGCTGGTGGCGATGGCCGCACTCGATCCGGACCGCTTGGCCGCACTCTATCAGGCGTTCGAGGCGGCCGCCCGGAACCTGGCGGCGGCGGTCGAACTCGTCGGCACAAGCGGCGGCGTGGAAAGCCGGGCCGCTCTCTATCAGGCGGTGCAGGAACAGGACCTGTCCGCGGCCCGGGCGGAACTGCTGCAACTCGCCCTGACCGAGGTCTGGGACGGAGCGCTCTATGCGGCCGGCGTGCGCGTCCTCACCCCCGTTCTGACCGGGCTTCGCCCGGCGCCCGAGCTTGCCTGGTTCGCCGCGACCGCGGGGCGCGCTCTGCACGCGATTGGCCGTCTGGAAGGTGCCTTGGCTTGGGGAAATCTTGCCCGCGAGCAGGCCGCGCTCGACCCCGAGGCGGCCGCCGCGGCGCAGGCGCTCTGGCCCTACGCCCGGCTGTCCGGCGTTGAGGATCCCACGATGTCGCTCGACGACTGGGCAGCCGCCCGCGCGGCCGAGCGGCCGGAGGCCGCGGTCGACGAGGATCGCTTTGCCCTGACCTTGCTGCTGGTCGCGCTCGGGGTCGAGGGCAGGCCGACATGGGCCGAACTGGCGGCGGCGGGCGACCGGACTCCCGCCCGCGTCGCGGCCGTCGCCCCGCTTTTTGCCATCGCCGAATCGTCAGGCGCCGGACGAACCGGTCTGACACTCCTCCTGGTGCTCGGCGAGTTGGGCGGTCGCGACCTTGCCGGGCTCGACCCCCTGGTTCTCGGAAACGGGCTGTCGGGCCTTTCCTGGCTCGGTCTGACCACCGAGGCGCGGGCGCTGGCGATCGAGGTCGCGCTCGCCCGGGACCTCTAGCACCGATGGCGGCACGGACGGCCGGCCGGCGCGCTGGCGCACCGTCGCATGTCGAGACCTTTCTCGAGATGATGGCCGCCGAACGGGGCGCGGCGCCGAACACCCTGGCCGCCTACGAGCGGGACCTGCTCGACTGCGAGGCCTTCCTCGCGCGCAGAGGCGGCCTGGAGGGGGCCGGGCCCGACGATCTGCGCGCCTATCTCGCGGCGCTCGCCCGGCGCGGCCTGGCGCCGCGCAGCAGCGCGCGCCGCCTGTCGGCACTGCGCCAGTTCTACCGCTTCCTGTTCGCCGAGGGACGGCGCGGCGACGACCCGACGGCCGCCCTCGATGCGCCCCGCCTCGGCCGGTCGCTGCCCAAGATCCTGACCGAGGCGGAGGTCGACCGTCTGCTCGCCGCCGCGCGGGCCCACGACGGGCCGGACGGCACGCGCCTTACCCTGATCATCGAGCTTCTCTACGCCACCGGGCTGCGCGTATCGGAGCTTGTGGCCCTGCCGCGCGCGGTCGCGCGGCGCGACCCCCGCGTCCTCATCGTGCGCGGCAAGGGCGGGCGCGAACGCATGATCCCGCTCGGCGAGCCGGCGCGGGCGGCCCTGACCCGCTATCTGGAGAGCCTCGCGGCCGAAGAGCGCTCCAAGCGCCGTTCCGCCAACGCGTCGGACGCCGGGGCGCGCTGGCTGTTTCCCTCGCGCGGCGGCAGCGGCCATCTGACCCGGCGCCGGGTCGGGCAGATGCTGAAAGACCTGGCGGTCGAAGCCGGCCTCGATCCGGCCAAGCTCTCGCCGCACGTCCTGCGCCATGCCTTCGCCAGCCATCTGCTCGATCACGGCGCCGACCTGCGCTCGGTGCAGAAGATGCTCGGCCACGCCGACATCTCGACGACGCAGATCTACACCCATGTCCTCGATGCCCGGCTGGCAGCGCTCGTACGCGAACACCACCCACTGGCGCGGGGCGCGACGAGCCCGCGCCGCGCTTGACAAGCCTGCGCGGTCGGATCACTTCCTAGCCCGTGCCGCCCGGCCGGGCGCTGCCTTCTCACGCCGTTTCGAGTCCTTCGCCGCCGCCTCGGGCGCGCAACAAGGGGGGAACCATGAGCTTCACCGTCACCGAGCCGGCGCCGGCGCGCCTCAACCGCAGCGAGCTGGCCGTGCCCGGCAGCAACCCGAAACTCTTCGAGAAGGCGGCCCGTTCCGCCGCCGACGTCGTCTTCCTCGATCTCGAAGACGCGGTCGCGCCGGACGACAAGGAGCAGGCGCGCAAGAACGTCATCAAGGCGATTCGCGACATCGACTGGGGCGCCAAGACGCTCTCGGTGCGCATCAACGGGCTCG
>CAZDBC010000053.1:0-11740 GCA_964503295.1 uncultured Kiloniellaceae bacterium
GACCCTCGACCCGAAGGCGGAGCGCCGCGTCATCGCACGCGGCCTGCCGGCCTCGCCGGGCGCCGCCTCGGGCAAGGTGGTGTTCACCGCCGATGCCGCCGAGCAGCTCGCGAACGCCGGCGAGTCGGTGATTCTTTGCCGGGTCGAGACCAGCCCCGAAGACATTCACGGCATGCACGCCGCGCGCGGCATCCTGACCACCCGCGGCGGCATGACCAGCCACGCGGCCGTCGTGGCGCGCGGCATGGGACGTCCTTGCGTGTCGGGCGCCGGCGAGCTGCGCATCGACTACAAGGCCGGCAAGCTTCGGGTGCGCGACCACGAGGTCGCCGAAGGCGAGACCATCACCATCGACGGCGCCACCGGCGAGGTCATGGCCGGAGAGGTGCCGACCATCCAGCCCGAGCTGTCCGGCGACTTCGCGAAGATCATGGCGTGGGCCGACGAGATCCGCACCATGAAGGTGCGCACCAACGCCGAGACACCGCTCGACTGCCGCACCGCCCGCAAGTTCGGTGCCGAGGGCGTCGGCCTGTGCCGCACCGAGCACATGTTCTTCGAGGCCGGGCGTATCGTTACAGTGCGCGAGATGATCCTTGCCGACAGCGCGGAGGAGCGCCGCCGTGCGCTCGACAAGATCCTCCCCATGCAGCGCAAGGACTTCGTCGAAATCTTCCGGATCATGAAGGGGCTGCCGGTCACCATACGGCTGCTCGACCCGCCCCTGCACGAGTTCCTGCCGCACGGCGATCAGGAGCTCGCCCAGGTCGCCAAATCGGCCGGTGTGCCGCTCGACAAGGTGCGCGCGCGCGCCCTCAAGCTCTCCGAGACCAATCCCATGCTGGGCCACCGCGGCTGCCGGCTCGGCATTACCTATCCGGAAATCTACGAGATGCAGGTGCGGGCGATCATCGAGGCCGCGCTCGATGTCGCCGAGCAGAGCGGCGAGACGGTCGAGCCCGAAATCATGATTCCGCTGGTCTCGCTGGAAAGCGAGCTGGCGGTCCTGCGCAAGCTGGTCGACTCGGTGGCCCGCGAGGTGATGGCGGAGAAGGGGCGCGAGCTCGACTATCTGGTGGGCACCATGATCGAATTGCCGCGCGCCTGCCTGCGCGCCGGCGAGATCGCAGAGGAGGCCGACTTCTTCTCCTTCGGCACCAACGACCTGACCCAGACCACCTTCGGGCTGTCGCGCGACGACGCAGGCAGCTTCCTCGGCGTCTACGAGCAGCGCGGCCTGATCGAGCAGGACCCCTTCATCTCGTTGGACGCGGACGGGGTGGGCGAACTGGTACGCATCGCCAGCGAACGCGGCCGATCCGCTCAAAAGGCGCTCAAGCTCGGCATCTGCGGCGAGCACGGCGGCGACCCGGCCTCGATCCGCTTCTGCCAGTCGATCGGCCTGGACTACGTGTCCTGCTCGCCCTTCCGCGTGCCCATCGCCCGGCTGGCCGCCGCCCAGTCAGCCCTGGCCGCAGGAAAGCCGGATGCGCACTGACCAGTTGGCCGTTAACCCCGTCGGTTAACCCTCGTCGGCGTCAAACGGCCCGACGAGCGGCCGGTAGCGCGTGCGCCCCGTCACACTGAGGCCATTTTCCGGCCCGCTCGCGGCGGTCAGGAGTCCATAAACCGGGCGATCGCGCCTATAATGCGCGTCATGAGATGGGGAAGGCCGGCGCGAACCCGCGAAGCCCGGGGCTGGGCACGAACGCTGCTGTTCAGTCTGGCGGTCGTCCTCGGCGCGGCTATGCCGGGCGAAAATGCGCGCGCCGAACCTCTGGCGAGCCTGGTGGTGGATGCCGGTAGCGGCGCAGTGCTCCACGCCGAGGCCGCGACCGCGCGGCACTATCCCGCGTCGCTCACCAAGCTGATGACGACCTACGTGGTGCTCGACGCGATCGAGAACGGGCGCCTGTCGTTCGACCAGCGCCTGCCCGTCTCGGCCGCGGCGGCGCGCCAGCCGCCGACCCGGATCGGTCTGCGTGCCGGCGGCGAGATTACGGTGCTGCAGGCGCTGCAGGCGCTGCTGACCCGCTCGGCCAACGACGCCGCGGTCGTGCTCGCCGAGGCGGTGGCGGGCAGCGAGGCCGAGTTCGCGCGCTACATGACGCACTGGGCACGCCTGCTCGGCATGAAGCGAAGCCGCTTCGCCAATGCCTCGGGCCTGCCGCATCCCGATCAGGTGACTACCGCGCACGACATGGCGGTGCTCGCCATGGCGCTGATGGCCGACTTTCCGCAGCACTACCACTTTCTGTCGGCCTCCGGCGTGACCTACGGCGGCAGGACCTATCCGACCTACAACAGCCTGCTCCGCGCCTACCCGGGAACCGACGGCGTGAAGACGGGCTTTACCTGCGCCTCGGGCTACAATGTGCTGGCGACCGCGCGGCGCGACGGCCGCCGGCTGATCGCGGTCGTGCTCGGCGCGCGCTCGCCGGAACAGCGGCGGGCCAGGGTGACGGCGCTGCTGGACGAGGGCTTCGCCCTGGCGCAGGGAAAGCTCGCCGGCCGGCTGTTGCTCGCCGCCTTGCGCGGCGCCCCGGACCTGGGGCCGGCCGACGTTCTGTCCAGCGACGATTGCGTGAAGACGGCGAGCCTGGCACCTGAGATCGACGACGGCCGGCTGCCCGGCTGGGGCGTGCTGTTCGGCTCCTTTTCCACCGCCGACGAGGCCCGTTCCGTCGCCGTCGAGCGGCAAAAGGCCCTGACCGACCTCGTCGGGTCGGGCCGCACCGCCATCGTGCGCGGCGCGCGCGCCGGCATGACGCGCTACAGCGCGCTGCTCGTCGGCCTCGACCAGCAGCGCGCCGGCGCCGCCTGCAAGCAGGCCTGGCGGGAGAAGTCGTTCTGCCAGGCGCTGTCGCCGGAGGCGCTCAACAACGAAAAGGCGATCTGGCGCTGAGGAGGTGCCCTCGCCGCTCACGCCGGCTTGCGAAACAGGCCCGTGACGACCCTTATGCGCCCTTCGCCCAGATTGCGCCGGAGATTCTCCAGCTTGGTCCGGAAATCGGGCCCCATGAAGATTCGCGGGCCGCTCGGGGGCGCGTCGTCGGCCGCGGTGCGCGCCGGGAGGTTCTCGATCCAGTTTCGCGCCTCGGCGGTTTCGTCGCGCCAGGCGAGCGTCTCGAGACCGGCGTCTGCGATGGCGGCATGAACGTCCTCGGACAAGCTGAGATGGCTCGCGGCGGCCGTGCCGGCCCAGGGCACGGGAAAATGCGGCTCGCCCCTTTCTCCGGCAACGATGTCGTGCAGTGCAAAACGCCCGCCGGGTTGCAGGACGCGGGCGATCTCCCGATAGAGGCCCGGCTTGTCCGCGATGTTCATGGCGGCGTGCTGACTCCAGACGAAGGCGAAGCGGTCGCCGGCGAACGGCTGGGCCAGGGCGTCCCCGCACACGAAACGCACTTGCCCGGCGAGGCCGACCCGCGCGCTCAGTGCCGCGCCCGCGCGGCAGTAGGCCTCGGTCAGGTCGAGAACGGTTGCATTGCAGCCGAAACGCGCAACCATGGCGCGTGCCGGGCCGCCGATGGCGCCGCCGACGTCGAGCAGTTCGGCGCCCGGCGCGGGCGCGAGCAGGGCGCCCAGCGCGTCGGTCGCCACAGCACCACGCACATGGAACTGGTCGAGCTTAGCGAGGTCGTCCTGGCGCGGACGCGCGGGATCGGCTCCCGAAGCGGCCACAGCGTTCAGGATGCGCCCCGTGAGATCGCCGTCCGGAAGATAATTTGCGCGCACCGCGGAGCTGTCGGGAGCGTTCGAGGCCGAGGACATGGAATTCCTTTACCTTTTCCTCTAATGATCGGACGCCCACGCCATTGCCGCGCGTCGAGCTCCGCGAACGATCCCGCCGAAGGAGCAGCATCACAGTGAAACGCAAGATCCTGCTCTTCGTCGAGCGCTACTCGCAGATCTCGGAAACCTACATTCAGAACGAACTGAATGCGCTGGGCGATCGCTACGAGATCCGGATCACGGCGCTGAAGAAGCCGGATCTGCCGTGCGATCACCACGCGCCCTATACGATCATTGCTCACACGGACGACCTCAAGCCGATCCTTGCCGACTTCCAGCCCGACATCGTTCACGGCCACTACATGACGATGGCCAAGAATCTTCAGATGATCTCCCGCGTTGCCCGGGCACCCTTCACGATCCGCGCCCATTCCTTCGACATCCTGGGCAAGATGACCGAGCGCCTCGCGGAAACCCGCGACATCGTCAACAGCCCCGAGTGTCTCGGCGTGCTCACCTTTCCCTTTACCGTGCCCTGGTTCGTCAAGGCCGGTTGCGATCCGGACAAGGTGCACGGCTGCTATCCGGTGGCCGACATCGGGCGCTTCGCCGACCGATCCCCGAACGGCGAGGGCGTGATGAACGTCGGTGCCTGCCTGCCGAAGAAGAACATGGAAGACTTCGTGCGCCTCGGCGCCGCCATGCCGGAGCAGACGTTCGACCTTTATCCGCTGGGCTACAACACCGGGCGCATCGCGGGGCTCAACCTCGAGCTCGGCGAGCCGATCACGATCAAGGAGCCGATCCAGCCGGAGGCGATGGCGCCCGAGTACAAGAAGCACGAGTGGCTGGTCTACACCGCCTGTCCGCGCCTCAAGACCGTCGGCTGGCCGCTCGCCGTCGCCGAGGCGCAGGCCTCCGGCGTGGGCGTGTGCATGCAGAACATCCGGCCCGATCTGCGCGACTACGTGGGCGACTGCGGCTTTTTGTTCGATTCGGTCGAGGACGCCCGGCGCATCGTCTCGCAGCCGTTCCCCGCGGAGCTGCGCGAGCGCGGCTTCGAGCTCGCCGGGCGCTCCGACGTCAAGCGCCACATCCATTTGCTGGAGGATCTCTGGGCACAGGCCGCCTGACCGGCTGAAAGCGCCTTCCTTGCGGCTTGACCGGGCGCGCTGCGGGCGGCCAACTGCGCGCCATGTCGAGCGACGACAGCGATCGCGATCCCCTGGGCGAGCTGCGCCGGGGCGGCAAGCCCGCCCTGGCGCGCGCCCTGGCCGAACTTGAACGGCGGCCCGATGCGCCGGAGACCCTGCGCCTGCTCGATGCCGCCTACCGGGCGCCGCAGGCCCATGTGATCGGCCTGACCGGGCCGCCGGGCGTCGGCAAGTCGAGCCTGCTCGGCGCCATGATCGCGGTCCTCAGGCGACGCGGCCTGACGGTCGCGGTGATCGCCGTCGATCCCTCCTCCCGGCGCAGCGGCGGTGCCTTGCTCGGCGATCGCGTGCGCCTGGCGACCGATCCGGACGATGCCGGGCTTTTCGTGCGCTCCATGGCCGCGCGCGACCGGCTCGGCGGCCTCGCGGACATCACGGTCGCGGCGATGGTGCTGCTGCGCGCGCTTTACGACCGTGTGCTGATCGAAACGGTCGGCGTCGGGCAGTCGGAAGCCGACGTCGCCGCCGCGGCCGACAGCGTGGTCTTCTGCGTCCAGCCGGGCTCGGGCGATTCGCTACAGTTCATGAAGGCGGGAATCGTCGAGATCCCGCAGGTTGCCGTGGTCACCAAGGCCGATATCGGCGCCCCGGCCGAACGCGCCCTCAGCGACCTGCGCGGCGCCCTGTCGCTGGCCGAACAGGAAAGCGACTGGCCGGTCGAACTGTTCGCGGTCTCGGCCCAGAGCGGCCAGGGTGTCGAAGAGTTGGTCGCTGCGCTCGATCGGCATTTCGAATGGCTGTCGGCTTGTGGCCGGCTGCAGGCGGCGCGCGCAGCGCAGGCGTTGCTCTGGCTGCGCGAGGCCCTGCGCGAGCGTTTCGGCCGCGAGGGTCTGAGGCGCGTGCTGGCGGAGCCGGAGGCCTTGAGCCTGGCGCCCCAGGACTCGCCGTTCGGCCGCCTGGCCGCGGTATCGAAGACGCTGGCGCGTTCCTAGTCGGAGACGCTGGCGCGTTCCTAGTCGGAGGCGGGCAGGCGGACCCAGTCCGGTTTGCGCGGCCGCAGCCGCGCTTCGCCGGCGACCAGCTCGTCCGTGCCCTCGATGCGGTCGAGCCTGAGGTGCGCAAGGCCGACCCCTTCGACGCTCGAGCGCAGCGTGCCAGCCTCCTTGCCGCCGGAGGTCACCGTGGTGCCGGGCTCGGGTGCCGGCCCCTCGATCTCCACCGGCAGCAGGCGCTTCTTGATCAGGGCGCGGTACTTGGTGCGCGCGGTCAGTTCCTGGCCCAGGAAGCAGCCTTTTTCCCAGTCGACGCCGTGCAACTCGTCGAAACCGTATTCGAGCAGGATCGACTTCTCGATTTCCAGGTCGCGGCTGCCGTCGGGCACGCCGACCCCGATGCGCAGGCGGTCGTAGTCGGCGAGACCCGCGCTTTCGAAGCCGAGTTGCGCGATCGTCGCCTCGGCCCCTTCCGCCGGCAGCAGGGCCCGGGCGCCGAGCCCGGCGTGGCGCGGGTCGACGAAGACCACCCCGCCGCCGAGGGCGCGCGCCCGGCCCGGTTCCGCCGGCAGGTCGAGCCGTTCCAGCGCACGCGCGCCGATCAGCGCGGTCACAGTGTAGTCGTCGCCGAGATCGGTCACCTCGGCCTTGGAACGGAGCTTGTAGATCTTGAGCCGGCGCAGCAGGTCGGCACGGCGCGCGGCCTCGCAGTCGATCAGGAAGGCGCTGTCCAGCTCGGCCAGGAAGAATTCGTGCAGGTACTTGCCCTGCGGCGTCAGGAATGCGGCCCACAAGGCCCGATCCGGCGCCACCTTTTCGACGTCGTTCGAGACCACGCCCTGCAGGAAGCTGCGCAGGTCGGGCCCCTCGGCGCGCAGCAGGCCGCGGTGATCGAGCCGAACGGACAAGGCGTCTCGTGCAGAATGCGTCATGCGTCTCCCCGACCTTTCAGGTAGCGTCGCGGGCCCGCCTTGGCAAGGCGGGCCCGCGGGTCGTATAAGGCGCCCGGCCAGCCCGAGCGGCCCCGTCCGCGCCCAGCCTCTCAGCCATGCCCAGACTGCTCTTTATCACATCGACGCGCATCGGCGATGCGGTGCTGTCCACCGGCGTGCTGGAGCACTTTCTCGGGCAGATGCCGGGCGCCCGGGTGACCGTCGCGGCCGGCCGCCCGGCCCTGCCGTTGTTTCGCGCGGTCCCCGGCCTTGACCGCCTGATTCCGATCGACAAGCGCCGCCATGGCGCCCACTGGCTGGCGCTCTGGCGTGCCGTCGCCGCGCGGCGCTGGGACCTGGTGATCGACCTGCGCGCCTCGGCCATCGCTTATCTGCTCTGGACGCGGCGGCGCAAGGTCATGCCCCGGCGTCTGCCCGATCTGCACAGGTTGGAGGAGCTGGGCCGGGTGCTCGGTCTGCCCGCGCCGCCGGCGCCGAAGCTCTGGCTCGGCGAGGCCGAACGGCGGCGCGCCCGCGAGCTTGTCCCGGACGGTCCGCCCGTGCTCGCGCTTGCGCCGGCGGCCAACTGGGCCGGCAAGCAGTGGCGCCCCGAGCGCTTCGCCGAGCTGGCGCGCCGGCTGACGGCGGCGGACGGCATCCTGCCGGCGGCCCGTCTGGCCGTCTTCGCCGGGCCGGACGAGCGCGAACAGGTGGCGCCGGTGCTGGCCGCGCTGCCCGCCGGGCGGGTGCTCGACCTGGTCGGCGGTCCGGACCTCCTGACCGTGGGCGCCTGTTTGGCCCGCTGCGACCTCTTCGTCGGAAACGACTCGGGACTGATGCATCTGGCCGCCGCCGCCGGAACCCCGACCCTCGGCCTGTTCGGTCCGAGCCACGAATGGCGCTACCGGCCCTGGGGCGAGAAGGCCGCCGCCCTGCGCACGCCGGAGAGCTACGAGGAGCTGACCGGCGCGCCGGACTACGACCATCGCACGACGGGGACTCTGATGGACGGGCTGAGCGTCGAGGCGGTGGCCGAGGCGGCGGCGGCGCTGCGCCGGCGCTGCGGCGGCGGCGCGTGCTAGGATCGCAGGGCTTCAGCGGCGGCCAGCACCTCGCCGGTGCGCAGGTCTGTCAGATTCGGGCGTTGCAGCACCGCGACCCGGGGGCCGCGCGGCGCCACCTTGCGCGGGTCCGAAGCCTCCGAGAACAGCACGAGCGAGGGCGCGCCCGCTGCGGCGATCAGGTGCATCGGGCCGGTGTCGTTGCCGACCGCGAGCGTCGCGCCGCGCGCGAGGCTCGCAAGCTGCGCCAGGTCCGTTGCCCCGCAGAGATCGCGCGCCGCCGGACAGGCGCGCGCAATCGCCTGCAGGCTCTCGGCCTCGGCCGCGGTACCGAGCAGCAGCGGCACGAGCCCCTCGGCGGCCAGCGTGCGGGCCAACTCGGCGTAGCGCTCGGCCGGCCAGCGCTTGTCGAGCCGGTGGGGCGCGCCGCCGGGCACCAGGAGGGCGAAGCGCTCCGGCAGGTCGAAGGCGGTCAGATCGCCGCCCAGGAAGCCGAGATCGGGCAGGCCGGGCGCGGGCAGGCCGGCGAGCGCGAGCTGCGCGGCCTCGCGCGCGGCGATGTGCAGAACCCGGTCGGACGGCGGCCGGTAGCGGTGCGAGCAGCCGCGGGCGATGCCCACCCATTCCGGACGGGGGCGGGGCAACAGGCGGAAATACCAGCCGGTCCGGTCGGAGCGCTGCAGGTCGTAGATTCGGTCGAAGCGTCCGCCGGCAAGCTGCCGCCGCAGGCGCAGCCACGCGGCCGGCTGCCAGGGGCGCGGGCGCGGATCGGTCCAGACCTCGTCGAAGCAGCCGCTGGCCGCGGCGAGGTCGCGGTAGGGTGCGGTGGTCAGGAGAGTGACGGCCGCCGCCGGATGGTGCCGGCGAATCGCCTGGAAGCTGGCGATCGAAAGGACGAAGTCGCCAAGCGCCGACAGCTTGACGACGAGAATCCGCGCCGGCCCGGGACCGGGCGCCGGCTTGTCGGCAGTCTGTTCGGCACTCGCCATGGCCGGCTTGTAGCCGCGCCCCTTCGCCGCTGGCAAGCGCCGCCGCGGCGTTTGCCTGATCCCCGCTTTGCGCTACAAAGCCGGCCATGTCCGCTCCGCCCGCCCCGCGGCTTTCCGCGCTGGTCGTCGTCCACAACGAGGAAGCCCAGCTCGATGCCTGTCTCGCCGACCTGGGCTTCGCCGACGAGCTCGTGGTCGTGCTCGACCGCTGCACGGACCGCTCGAAGGAGATCGCGGCGCGCCATGCCGACCGCCTGCTGGAAGGCGCCTGGCCGATCGAGGGCGAGCGGCGCAACCAGGGCATCGCAGCTTGCAGCGGCGCCTGGATCCTGGAGATCGATGCCGACGAGCGCGTTCCCCGCGCGCTCGCGGACGAGATCGCCGGCTGGGTCGCGCGCGACGGCGGCGGCCACGACTACTTCCGTATCCCGGTCGACAACTTCATCGGGCAGCGTCTGGTGCGCCACGGCTGGGGCGCGCAGTTCGGCGTTTCCTCGGTGATCAGGCTGCACCGCAAGGGCGTCAAGACCTGGGGCCTGCAGCGGGTCCATCCGAAGCTGAGCTTTGCCGCCGGCGCGGTCGAGGGGCCGCGCCTGAACAGTCGCCTGCTGCACTATGCCGATCGTGACATCTCCGACGTCATCCGCCGGCTCGACCGCTACACGAGCGCGCGCGCGGCCGACCTGCGCGCCGCCGGCGACCTCGGCTCGGCCTTTCACAACTACCGCCGCATTCCCTCGCGCTTCCTCAAGTGCTTCTGGGGACGCAAGGGCTACCGGGAGGGCGGCCTCGGCTTCCTGATCGCGCTCTGCGCCGGCCTCTACCCGATCCTCTCCTATCTCAAGGCGCGCTACGACCCGGTCGAAGGCGAAACCGGCGGCGAAGGCCCGCCCGCATGATACGGCTGCTTCAGGTCCTGGCCGGCGCGCCCCAGGGCGGCGCGGAGCTCTTCGCCGTGCGGTTCGCCTGCGCGCTGCAGCGCCGCGCCGAGGATTGCGGACTCGAGCAGCGCATGCTGATCCGCCCTCATCCCGAGGCGCTGGCCAGCTTGCGGGCCGCCGGCGTGGCAACGGAGACGGCGCGCTTCGGCGGCCCGCTCGACCTCGTCACCCGCTGGCGCTTCCGGCGCGTCATCGAGGAGTTCCGGCCGGACATCGTGCTCACCTACATGAGCCGCGCCAGCGCGGCCTGTCCGCCGGCCACGGCGGCGCGGCCTTTCCTGCACCTGGGGCGGCTCGGCGGCTACTACGACATGAAGTATTACCGCAACTGCGACCACCTGATCGGCATCAGTGCTGACTTGGTGGACTATTTCCAAAGCCAGGGCTGGCCGGCCGAGCGGACCCATCTGATCTCCAACTTCGTCGCCCCGCCGGCCGGGCCGCCGGCCGATCGGGCCGCCTGGGACACGCCGGCCGATGCGCCGCTGCTGTTCGCGCTCGGCCGTCTGCACCGCAACAAGGCCTTCGACGTACTGCTCGAGGCCGTGGCGCGGTTGCCGGACACGGTCCTCTGGCTCGCCGGCGACGGTCCGGAGCGCACGGCACTGGCCGCGCAGGCGCAGCGACTCGGCATCGCCGGGCGGGTCCGCTTTCTCGGCTGGCAAAGCGATCCCGGCCCCTTCCTGCTGGCCTGCGACGTCTACGTCGTGCCGTCGCGTCACGAACCACTCGGCAGCGTCGTGCTGGAAGGCTGGGCGGCCGGCAAGCCGATGGTGGCAGCGGCCAGCCAGGGTCCGTCCTGGCTGATCGAACCCGGGCGCAACGGGCTTCTCGTGCCGGTCGACGACGCGGCGGCCATGGCAGGGGCGATCCGCAGCCTGCTCGACGACCCGGACCGTGCCGCCGCCCTGGCTGCGGCCGGCCGGGAGACCTTCGAGGCGGGCTACACCGAGGAGGCCGTGGTCGCCCAGTATCTCGACCTTTTTCAACGTCTGTTGGCCGAGCGGTCGGCCGCAACCTTACCAGACAAGAGGAGACGACCGGCATGAGCGAGCGCTACGACCTGATCATCAAGGGCGGCCGGGTGGTCACGCCGGGCGGCGAGGTCGAGACCGATATCGCGGTCGGCGGCGCGATCGGCGCGGGCCGGATCGCAGCAATCGGCGACCTCGACCCCGGCGCCGCCGATCAGGTCTTCGAAGCGCGCGGCCTGCACGTCCTGCCCGGCGTCATCGACAGCCAGGTGCACTTCCGCGAGCCGGGCCTGGAGCACAAGGAGGATCTGGCCACCGGCACGGCGGCGGCGGCATTGGGCGGCGTGGTCGCGGTGTTCGAGATGCCCAACACCAGCCCGAGCACCATGACGGCCGAGACGCTGGCCGACAAGCTGGTCCGGGCCGACGGCCGGGCCTGGACCGATCACGCCTTCTTCATCGGGGCCGGGGCGGAGAACGTCGAGCAACTGCCGGAACTCGAGGGGCTGCCCGGCTGCTGCGGCGTCAAGATCTTCATCGGCTCCTCGACCGGCAGCCTTCTGGTCGAGGACGACGAGACCCTTGCCGCGGTGCTGGCCAGTGGCCCGCGGCGCTGCGCCATCCATTCCGAGGACGAGGCCCGCCTGCGCGAGCGCCTCGCCCTGGTGCGCGACAGCGGCGACGTCGCCCAGCATCCGGTCTGGCGTGACGTCGAGGCGGCGGTGCTGGCGACCACGCGTCTGCTCAAGCTGGCGAGCGCGACCGGCCGGCCGGTCCACGTACTCCATATCTCGACCGCCGAGGAGATGCCGCTGCTCGCCCGCCACAAGGACATCGCCAGCGTCGAGGTGACACCTCAGCATCTGACGCTGGCGGCACCCGAGTGCTACGAGCGTCTGGGCACCCTCGCGCAGATGAACCCGCCGATCCGCGACGCGCGCCATCGCGACGCCCTCAATGTT
>CAZDBC010000054.1:0-11679 GCA_964503295.1 uncultured Kiloniellaceae bacterium
GAGATCGAGGTGCTCGGCTACCGCGGCATGAAGGAGTACGAGATCGCCTTCGACGGCTTTCGCGTGCCCGCCGCCAATCTGCTCGGCGGCATCGAGGGCCAGGGCTTCAAGCAGCTCATGGCGACCTTCGAGTCGGCGCGGGTGCAGACGGCGGCGCG
Organism: uncultured Kiloniellaceae bacterium; assembly: GCA_964503295.1. Lineage (GTDB taxonomy): Bacteria > Pseudomonadota > Alphaproteobacteria > Kiloniellales > Kiloniellaceae > CAZDBC01. Next base: position 159 of record CAZDBC010000054.1, read on the forward strand.
CGCCGTTGGCGTTGCCCAGTGCGCGCTCGAGCTCGGCCTCGCCTACGCGCGCGAGCGCCAGCAATTCGGCAAGGCGATCCTCGCCTTCCCGCGGGTCGCCGGCAAGCTGGCCTGGATGGCGGTCGAGACCATGGTCGCGCGCCAACTCACCTACTACGCCGCGCGCGAGCTCGATTCGGGCCGGCGCTGCGACATCGAGGCCGGCATGGCCAAGCTGCTCGCCGCCCGTGTCGCCTGGGCCAACGCCGACAACGCGCTGCAGGTGCACGGCGGCAACGGCTACGCCGAGGAATACAAGATCTCGCGCGTGCTGTGCGACGCGCGCATCCTCAACATCTTCGAGGGCGCGGCCGAGATCCAGGCCCAGGTCATCGCGCGCGGCCTGCTGGCCGCCGGCCGCAACTGAGGAGGCGGGCGGGCACCGAAGAACCGAAAGGCGGCGGTCCCATGACCCTCGGCGCGATGAGCCACCTGGCGCTCACGCTGCGCGACCTGAAGGACTCCGAGGCGCGTTTCTACAAGCCGCTGCTCGAGTTCCTCGGCTACCACAAGGTCGAGGAGGACGAGGCCATGACGGTCTGGTTCTCCGACAGCGCGCGGGCGGCAATCAACCTCTGGCAGGCGGCCGATGAGCTCAAGGACCGCCCGCACGAGCGCTACGCGCCCGGCTTCCACCACTTCGCCTTCGCCGCCGACAGCCGCACCCAGGTCGACGCGCTCTACCACCGCCTGCTCGAGATCGACGCGACGGTGCTCGACCCGCCGGCTGAGTACGACTACACGCCCGGCTACTACGCCGTCTTCTTCGCCGACCCGGACGGGCTCAAGTTCGAGTTCGCGCACATGCCGCCGCCGTGAGCGCCGCCGCCGACGAAATCGCTTGATCGGCGGGCGCGGCCCGGCGTTGACTTGCCGGACCTGATTCCCGGGGGCCGCCGCGATGCTCAACGCCGATCTCTTCGCCGCCTACCTGCTGGCGACCACGGTCCTGGTCCTGATACCCGGGCCGGTCATCATGCTGGTGGTCGCCAACTCGCTGGCCCACGGCCGGCGCACCGGCCTGGCCACGGTGGCCGGCGCGAGCAGCGGCAACGCGCTTCTGGTCGCGGCCGGGGCGCTCGGCCTGACCACGCTGCTCGCCCTCGCCGCCGACGTCTTCGAGTGGGTGCGCTGGGCCGGCGTCGCCTATTTGCTCTACCTCGGCCTGCGCGAATGGCGCGCGGCGCTGCGCGCGACGACGGAGGCGCCGGCGGTCGCCCCGCTGCGCTCGGCGCGCGGCGCCTTCGGCCAGGGTATTCTGGTCGCCCTGACAAACCCCAAGACGATTTTGTTCTACGCCGCCTTCCTTCCGCAGTTCCTGGATCCGGCGCGCGTGCTGGCGCCGCAGCTCGTCGCCATGAGCGCGGCCTTCGTGCTGCTCGCGACCCTGTTCGACGGCCTTTACGCCCTGCTCGCCGCGCGCCTTGGCGGCGTCTTCGCCGACGCGCGCCGCAACCGGCTGCGCCACGGCATCACCGGCACGCTGCTGATCGGCACCGGGCTCGGGCTCGCGCTGGCGCGGCGCAATCCCTGAGACGCCAGGCACGGAACAAGAAACGACAGCCAAGGGAGAGCCATGACCGAGCACAAGGGACACGCCTCGCACGCCAGCGACCTCGCCATGAAGGGCGAGGGCTACTACTCGCTCGCCACCAAGGGGGCAAAGGACGTGATCGACGGCGCCACGCCGCTGGTCATGGCGGCCATCGAACGGATGGCGCCGGGCGCACGCTCCGGCCCTTTCACCCTGGCCGACATGGGCTGCGCCGACGGCGGCACCTCGCTCGACATGGTCGGCGCGGCTTTGACGCGGGTGCGCGAACTGGCGCCCGACCGGCCGCTGGTGGTGGTCTACAGCGACCAGCTGATGAACGACTACAACGCCCTGTTCAGGATCGTGCACGGCGCGAGCGAGCTGCACGAGGGGCTGCCCGCGCTCGAGGGCTTGAGCGTCTTCGCCTCGGCGACCTCGTTCTACCGCCGGATCCTGCCGCCGGGGACACTCGACCTCGGCTTCTCCGCGACAGCCATGCACTGGCTCAGCCGCAAGCCCTGCGAGATCAGCGACCACGTGCAGGCTGTCGGCGCCCAGGGCGAGGAGCTCGTCGCCTTCGCCGAGCAGGGGCGCAAGGACTGGGAGACCATCCTGCTCGCGCGCGCCCGCGAGCTGGCGCCCGGCGGACGGCTGGTGCTGGTCAACTTCTGCCGCGACGAGCAGGGCCGCTACCTCGGCCACACCGACGGCATCAACATGTTCGAGACCTTCAACGACCTCTGGCGGGCGATGCTCGAGGAGGGCGCGATCACGGCCTCCGAGTTCCGCGCCATGTCGCTGCCCCAGTACTACAAGGACGTCGAGGAGTTCTCCGCGCCGCTGACCGATCCGACCTCGCCGGTGCACAAGGCCGGGCTGCGCCTGGAATCGATCGAGACGCGGATCGTGCGCTGCCCCTACGCGGCGGCCTTCAAGGACCACGGCGACGCCGCGTTGTTCGCCAAGTCCTACATCCCGACCCTGCGCTCGTGGACCGAGAGCACCTTCTTCAAGGCGCTGTCGGAACGCCGGCCGCTCGAGGAACGGCGCGCCCTGATCGAGCGCTATTACGACACCTACGAGGCGATGGTGCGCGAGGCGCCACACGGCCACGCCATGGACTACGTCCATGCCTACATGACCATCGTCAAGGACGCACGGAGCTGAAGCTCAGCCGACCGCGCGCAGCTTCGGCGTTTCCCCAGCGGGCCGGTCGGACCCGGCGAAATCGCTATTGCTGACGACGCAGGCGGCCGGCAGGTGCACGGTCACCTTTGTACCCTCTCCGGGCTCGCTCTCGATCTCCAGCCGCCCGCCGTGCAGTTCGGCGTAGGCGGCGACCAGGCAGAGGCCGAGGCCGGTGCCCTCGTGCTTGCGCGCCATCGAGCCGTCGGTCTGGTAGAACGGCGTGGTCAGTTTGGGAATGTCCTCCGCCGCGATGCCGACGCCCTGGTCCTCGACCTCTATGACCGGCCCGCCGTCGGCCCCGAGGTAGAGGCGCAGTGTGACCGTGCTGCCGCGCGGCGAGTACTTCACCGCGTTGGACAGGAGATTGAGCAGGACCTGCTTCAGCAGGCGCGGGTCGGCCTCGACCGGAGGCAGGTCGGACGCGATGTCGATCGCGAGCTCGTGTTCGCGGCCGGCCGGCCAGCCGGCCAGAAGCACGCAGCAGCTTTCGACGATGGACTTCAAGCTGACGCTTTCGACGTTCAACTTGATCTTGCCGAGCTCGACGCGCGACACGTCGAGGATGTCGCTGATGATCGCCAACAGGTGCTGGCCGCTGCGGTTGATGTCCTCGACGTACTCCCGGTATTGCGGCGAACCGACCGGGCCGAAGGCCTCGGCCTTCATCATGTCGGAAAAGCCGATGATGGCATTGAGCGGCGTGCGCAGCTCGTGGCTCATGTTGGCCAGGAACTCGGACTTGGTCCGGCTCGCCGCCTCGGCCTGCTCGGCAGCGGCGCGCTGCGCTTCCTGCGCGCGCCGGCGCTCGGTGACGTTGCGGAAGGTGAAGCTGTAGACCGCATCGGGCAGGCCGAGCGGCCCCGGCCGGCCCGCCTGCCTGGGCAGGATGCGCGAAACCACCAGCTCGATAACGATGGCTTCGCCGTCGGGGCCTGCGATCTCGTGCTCCTCGGGACCGACGTGGCTGACCGCGGTCTCGTCCTCGCACGCACTGGGCGCGGCTTCGACCGCGCGCATGGCCGCCGCCACCGGCGGCAGGAGCTCGGGCAGCGCGTGGCCGAGCGCATCGGCGGTGCGGCAGCCGAGGATCTGCGCCGCGGCGTCGTTGAAGGCCTCGATGCGCCCGCTCGCGTCGGTGATGGCGATGCCGTCGAAGCTATTGTGCACGACGCTGTCCATGATCGCGCGGCGGCGCGCCATGGTCAGCCGCTGCCGCAGAAGCTGCAGGTCCTGCAGGCGCAGGTCGCTGCCGGCCTTGTAGAGAAAGCCCAGCACGACCAGCAGGCTCCAGGTCGGCGTTGCCAGCGTCACCGGGGCCGCCGCCTGCACGGCAAGCCCGCCGCCCTCGATGGCCAGCACCGCCAGGACCGCGAGCGCGGCCGCCGCGCGCCACGGCAGGCGGTCGAACGCGGGCAGCAGAAAGAGTGCGAGCAGCGCGCCGACCAGCAGCACCAGCGGCGGGCTGCCGTCGTGCAGGGCGCGCCCCTGAACGAGACTTTCGTAAGCCAGCGCCTGGACCACGGCGCCGGGCAGCACCTGGTGCACCGGCACGGCCAGTTGGTCGCCCAGTTCGGCCGCGCTGGCGCCCACGATCACGCGGCGGCCGGCCAGGCGATCTGGCGCCACGGCGCCGTTCAGAACGTCGACATAGGAGAGGCGCGGCAAATTGGCAGGGTCGATGCCGTAGTCGATGCGAAAGCGCCCGGCGTCGAGATGGGCCGGCCCGGCCAGCAGCACGAACATCGATGGCGCGGCCCGGCCGTCGAGCCGCTGTTCGGTGTCGATGCGGCGCACGAGGCCGTCCGGGTCCGGGTGCACGTTGACCGTGCCGAGCTGGGCCCCTTCGCGCAGGGCCGGCAGCGGCCGGCTGCTGAGCAGATCCGTGCTGCCGCTGCCCGGACTGGCGAGCTGCTGGAAGGCCGGCAGGATGACCTGCGTGCCGTGCCGCGCCAGGGCCGCGGCGAAGCGTGCGTCGGCAGCCGGATCGGAGGCGCTGCTGAGATCGACGTCGAAGGCCACCTCGCGCACGCCGGCGGCGAACAGCTGATCGAGCAGGCGGGCGTGGAGGTCGCGCGGCCAGGGCCACACGCCCAGTGCCTCCAGGCTGCGCGCGTCGATCTGGACGAACACCAGCTCGCCGGTCGCGGGCCGCTCGAGCAGACGGAAGCGCAGGTCGCCCACCGCGCGCTCGAGCGGTGCCAGCAGGCCGCCGAGGTGGAACCCGGCGACCGCCAGCAGAATGGCCAGGGGGGCGAGACGCCGCCGGATCATGTCGCTGCTGGCGCTCACCGCCCCGCCCGGCTCAGTCGTTCTCGTTCTTGGCCTGGCCCGGCCCCAGGCCGACGTTGACGGGCAGACCGCCGCCACCCAGGCCGAGACCGCCGCCGGACGCGCCGCCGCCGCTACCGAGCGATACGCCGCCGCCCGCTGAAACGCCTCCACCGCCGGCGCCGAGCGAGGCACTGCCGCCCGCGGAGATGCCGCCGCCATTGCCCAGACCGAGGCCGCCGCCGGAACCGCCGCCGCCATTGCCGAGCGCAAGACCGCCGCCGCTGCCGAGCGAGACGCTGCCGCCCGTCGAGGCGCCGCCGCCATTGCCCAGACCGAGGCCGCCGCCGGAACCGCCGCCGCCGAGCCCGGCGCTGCCAGCCGCCCCGGCTGCGCCCGAGGTCGCACCGGCGACCGCGGAGGTCCCGGCCGAGACCGCGGCAACGGGAGCGGCTTTGGCCTTGACCGGGCCGCGGCCCTTGGCCGCGCCGTTACCGTTGCCGCCGTCCGGACCGACGCTCGCCGGGCGGACGCTCTCCGCCCGCGCCAGGCCGTCGGTGGCGAGCGCGATGTCGAGACCGCCGCCAATAGTCCACTCGATCACGAAGGGCTTTCCGCCGCGATTTGGGCCGCCGGCGAGGCCCTGGCGATTGCCCCCGTCGGCATTGCCGACGGCAAGGCGATCGGTCGTATCGGCAGGTTGCACACCGGCGGACTCCATGTCGGCCGGCTTCGCCTCGCTGGACTCCGGCTCGGACGCCGGCGCCTCCGTGCGCCCCTCGCCCGTGGCGCCGGTTCGACCACCGCCTTCGACCTCCAGGCGCGCGCCCGCCCGGGTCGCGATGCGCGCCGTCTGCCCCGGCGTCAGCAGGGCCATCGCCCCGCCGCCGTCGGCAACCTGGACCGCGCCTTCCACGACATGGACCGCGGCCTCGCGCGCATCGACGCTGACCGTGAAGGTCGTGCCCTTCACCACGGCCGCCAGGTAGGGGGTCTTGACCTCGAAATGCTGCTGCGGCTGCTTGTCGACCTTGAACAGCAGGGTGCCGAGCTGCTGCAGGATCAGAGTCCCGAAGCCGCTGTCGTTGGTCGCCGGCAGGCCCATGCGGCTGCCGGGCGCGACCACGATCGACTCGCTGCCGCGCACCAGGACGGCGCGGCTGTCCGGACCGGTGGCGATGACGTCGCCGGGACGAAGGCTGTCGCCGCCGGTCAGCGCGATGGGCTGCGCGCCGCTGCGCAGGATCTCGACGCGTCCCGAAAGCTCCGCGATCGTCCAGTCGCCGCCGGACCCGGCGAGAGCCTTGGGAATGGCCGGCCCTCCCACAGCCAGCAGACCGGCCAGGCCGAGGGCCAGGGCCAGTCCGCGCAGAGCTCTTCCGAACAAGACCGTCATGGGTGCGCTCCTTGGCCGGAGGGGCTGTCGCCCCGGCCGGCTCGACTGACAATAAGATGACGATACTTAATGGAATTTAATAAACAGATCTTAATGAATCGTGAAAACATAATGTTAATTCGCGTTTTCATTAGGATACTACTTTATACTAATAAATATAAAATGCCTTGTTTCTTCGATGCCGAAGCCATCCCTCTCGGCCGGCCGTTCATTCCCCCTTAACCATGATTTCCCCAGGCTCGGTCCGGCGTCGCGTTTGTGTCGATCATCAGGGATCGCTAAAGTCGGCGGCGAGTTGGGGGGATCCGTGCGCAGTTTGTCAGTCTGGAGTCGTTCGGCCAGGGTCGTCGTGGCCACGGCTGTTCTCGGCCTCTGGGCCGCAGCGCAGCCGGGCGGTGTGCCGACGCCCGCCCGGGCCCAGGGCGCGGCCGACACCGCCGACCCGGGCCAGATCCAGCGCCGGCTGGAAGACGCCCGCCCAGTCCCCGAGCAGCCGGCGCCGGCCGGCCCGGCACTCGAGGCACCGCCGGCCGTCGATGCCGAAGCGGAAGCTGCTTTCGTGCTCGCGGCGGTCGTCCTGGAAGGCAACAGCGTCTTCAGCGACGCCGAGCTGGCGCCGCTTTACGCCGACTTCCTGGCCCAGCGCATCGGCTTTCCCGAGATCGCCGAAATCGCTCGGCGCATCACCGAAGCCTACCGTGAGGCCGGCTATCCGCTCTCGCGCGCCCTCGTGCCGCCGCAGGAAGCGACCGGCGGCACTCTGCGCGTGCGGATTGTAGAAGGCTACGTGGGGCAGGTCGTCTTCGAAGGCGCGGACGGCCAGGAGGCGCTCCTCGCCGGCTACGCTGCCGCGATAGCCGCCGACCGGCCCTTGCGCCTGCGCACCCTCGAACGGCAACTCCTCCTGATCAACGATCTCGCCGGCTTCACGGTCGCCGATTCGCGGCTGGCCGAGACCGAGACGCCCGGCGCCTACCGCCTGACGATCGCCGTCGCGCGCGACGCCCTCGACGGCACCGTCTACCTGGACAACCGCGGCACGCCGGAGGTCGGCCGCCTGCAGGGCTACCTCGCCGCCGGCGCCAACTCGCTGCTCGGCGGCGGCGAGCGCTTTCAGCTCGGGTTCTTCACCGTGCCCGACGAGCCGCGCGAGCTGCTGTTCGCCGACGTTACGGTCCAGCAGCCGCTCGGCGTCGACGGCACGCTGCTCACCACGCGCGCCTCGCGCAGCTACATCGATGCCGGCGGCGAACTGTCCGGCCTCGACACCGAAGGCGAGAGCACCAGCCTGGTCGTGCGCGTCGAGCATCCGGCGATCCGGTCGCGCGCCGAGACCCTATGGCTGTTCGCCGCCTTCGATGTCCTGAACTCGGAGGAGGACCGGCTCGGCGACACCAGCTTTGACGACCGGCTGCGCGTGCTGCGCGCCGGGACCAGTTATCTGCGCAGCGACGGCTGGGCCGGTGTGAATCAGGCGCGCCTGGAAATCAGCCAGGGCCTGCCGGTCCTCGGCGCGTCCGAGTCGGGCGACAGCAATCTCTCGCGCGCCGACGGCGAGGGGGTCTTCACCAAGGCAGCACTGGAGCTCTCACGCACCCAGCAGCTCGGCGATCTCTTTTCCCTGCGCGCCGCGCTCAAGGGCCAGATCGCCGCCGACCAGCTTCTCTCGGCCGAGGAGTTCGCCCTGGGCGGCAGCCAGTTCGGCCGCGCCTACGACTTCGCCGAGCTGACCGGCGAGCACGGCCTCGCCGGCTCGATCGAGGCGCGCTTCGGCCAGCGCGTCGACGAGGTGCTGTTCACCTCCTACCAGCTCTACGCCTTCTACGACCTCGGCGCGGTGTGGAACGAAAACGCCTCGGATGATCTCGGCCGCCAGTCGCTGGCGTCGGCCGGCGGCGGGCTGCGCCTCGGCCTGCCCGGCGGCGTCGAGGCCAGCCTGGAGCTGGCCAAGCCGCTGACCCGCGACGTCGACACGCGCGACGACCGCTCGCTGCGCGTCTTCTTTTCGATCGCGGCCCGCTTCTGAACCGGCCCGCCGCGCCGGCCGGACGCCTTGCCCTGCATCAAGGCCCCGGCGGGCGGCGGCCTGCAGGCTAAACGGCGCCCGTCCGGCGGCAGGGAGACGCAATCGCATGACCAAGGGTTTGCCGCCGCTCCTTCTGCTCGGGCTCTACTTTGCGCTCGCCCTCGCCCCGGTCGCGCTGGCCGCCGCGCGCGGGCTGCCGCCGCGCCCCTTCCTGGACGAGCTGTCGTCGGCACTGGCCATGATCGCCTTCGCCGTCCTGCTGATGGAGTTCGTGCTCTCGGGGCGCTTCCGCTTCATTTCGGGGCGCATGGGAATCGACGTCACCATGCGCTTCCATCAGCTCATGGCGCGGACCCTCACCCTGTTCCTCGTCATTCACCCTTTCCTCTACACGACGCCGCTCGGCCATCCGCGGCCATGGGACCCCGGCGGACGCCTGACCCTCGGCCTGACGCCTGCCGCCGGCGCGACCGGACTCTTCGCCTGGCTGCTCCTGCTGATTTTGGTGATCACGGCAATCGCACGCGACCGATTGCCCTACCGCTATGAGACCTGGCGCCTGTCGCACGGCCTGGGCGCGCTGCTGGTCGCCGGCTTCGGCCTGCACCATGCGCTCGAGGCCGGGCGCTACAGTTCAGGCGTCCTCATGACCTGGTTCTGGTCGGTGCTGGCCGCCCTTGCCCTGCTCACCCTGGTCTACGTCTACCTGCTGGCGCCACTCGTCCAGCGCCGCAATCCCTACCGGGTGACCGACCTACGCCCGGCCGCCGAACGGATCTGGGCGCTCACCCTGGAGCCTGAGCACCCCGGTCCCGGGCGCGGCGGCTTCGCCTTTGCCGCCGGCCAGTTCGTCTGGCTCAAGCTGACGGGGCGCGCCTTCACCCTGGTCGAGCATCCCTTCTCCATCGCCTCGGCGCCGCAGGAACTGCCCACCCTGCGCTTTTTGATCAAGGAAGCCGGCGACAGCACGGGCGCCATCGGGCAGGTGCCGCGCGGCCGCCGCGCCTACCTGCACGGACCGCACGGCAATTTCACGCTGCGCGGGCGCGACGGACGCGGCTTTGCCTTCATCGCCGGCGGCGTCGGCATCGCGGCGATCCTCAGCCTGTTGCGCGACCTGCGCGCGTGCGGCGACCGGCGCCCCATGGTCCTGATTTACGGCAACCGAAGTGCGGCGCAGATCGCCCATCGCGACGAGCTCGCGGCGCTCGCGCAGGCGCTCGACCTGAAAGTGCATCTGGTCATCGCGGAACCGCCGCCGGACTGGGGCGGGCCGGTCGGGATCCTCGACGGGGCCATGCTGCGCGGCCTCCTGGGCACGCCGGCCCCGGCCGACTGGCTCTATTTCGTCGGCGGCCCCGCCGTGATGATCGACAGCGTCGAGGAGAGTCTGGGCCGGCTGGGCGTTCCCCTGCGCCAGGTCGTCTCCGAGAAGTTCAGCTACGACTGAGAACGACCAAAGAGGCCCGGCCATGCGTCACCTGCGCGTCCTGACCGTTTTCTGGACCTTGAGCGCCGTTTTCCTCGCCGTCGCGGTGGCTTTCGGCCTGCGCTGACCGCCGGGGGCTCAGCGCAGGTCGAAGACCTCGATGGTCCAGGAGCCCTCGGTCTCGACCTCGAACTGGAAGGTGCCGCCGCGAGCGTAGACGACGCGGCCGCTGCCAGGATCGACCGGATTGGCGGTCAGGCTGGGAATGCCGGACAGAGTATCCCGCAGAGTCGCTTGGAAGCGTTCGTCGTCGGTCGTCCATTCGACCGCCCAGCCGTCGTCGACCTGGAAGCTCTCGGTCGTCCTGTCACCCGTCCCGCTGAAGCTGACCACCGGCACGCTCTCGGCGAGAGCGGTCGGGCTCGTCGCGAGGACGGCGGCCAGCGCCAGGGCGCAAAGCCCGGCCTGCATGCGCTTCGTCATTGCCATAGTCCCGTCGTCAGTCCTGTCGCCGACGCTCGGTCGCGGCCCATGGAGAGGGCCGGGCATCCTGAACGACGCCTGCTTGGCAACGCGCCGCCGCCGACAGGGTTCCCGCGGCTGGCCTTTCGGCCGCCGGCGTCCTATATCGAGGATATGCACGATGCGCTCGGAATCCTCCTCATCATCGCCATGGTCGCAACCGCCGGGGTGCTCCTGCTCGGCCTGACGGCGCTGGCCCGCGGCGGCGAGTTCAACCGCAAGTACGCCAACACCTTCATGCGCTGGCGGGTCATGCTGCAGGCCCTCGCGGTCGCGCTGTTCGGCCTGCTTCTGCTGCTCGCACGCTAGGGCCGCCCGGTGCCGCGATGGTTCGACTGACGCGCATCTACACCGGCGGCGGCGACCGCGGCCAGACCTCGCTGACCGACGGCCGGCGCGTCGACAAGCACGACGCTCGCGTCGCCGCCTACGGCACGGTGGACGAAACCAACGCCGTCATCGGCCTCGCCCGGCTGCACGCCGAAGGCGTGCTCGACGAGATCCTGGGCCGGGTCCAGAACGACCTCTTCGATCTCGGCGCCGATCTCTCGACGCCGATCGTCGAGAATCCCAAGCACCCACCCTTGCGCATCGTCGCCGCCCAGGTCGAGCGGCTGGAGGGCGAGATGGACCGGCTCAACGCCGACCTCGCGCCGCTCGAATCCTTCGTCCTGCCCGGCGGCAACCCGGCCGCGGCCTACCTGCACCTCGCGCGCACCGTCGCCCGGCGCGCCGAGCGCGAGATGACCGCATTGGCCGAGAGCGAGCCGCTCAATCCGGAGAGCCTGCGCTACGTCAACCGGTTGTCCGACCTGCTGTTCGTCCTGGCCCGCCACGCCAACGCGCGGGGCGCCGGCGACGTGCTCTGGAAACCCGGCGCGAACCGCTGAAAACCGCGCCCGGCCGGGCGCCGCCATCGCGTTGACAGCCCCCCACCTTGCACCTAGTGTGCAAGTGCAGCATTGGCTGTTCAGGCGACCGATCCGCCCCTCATTCCACGATGGTGACGGCGCGCCGGCCGGGCCGTCAGGCGCGCCTGCCGGTTGCGCGGCGCGGCAGCCTCCCGAGGCGAAGGTGATCTGATGTCGGTATTGGTGGTGGTGGAGCACGACGGTGCGG
>CAZDBC010000055.1:0-8717 GCA_964503295.1 uncultured Kiloniellaceae bacterium
GCAAAACGCGTCCGCCACCGCAGGCAATCGGGCGGCCGAAAGCGGAGAGCGCACCGCGTCGGCGGCGCCCAGACCCGAGCCGAAGCCGACGCCGCCTGCGGAGCCGGTGGCAGGAGAGACGGCGGGCGAGTCCACCGTCGAGACGGCCGCAGTGGACCGCGATGCCATCTCACAGCCTGACGAAGACGGGCCGCCTGCTTCAGCGGCGTCCAAGCCGGCGGCGACGGCAGCCGGGCCTTTGTTCAATGTTCAGTTGGCCTCGCTCAAATCCCGTGCTGCCGCCGAGACCGCCTGGAACCGGATCCGCGAGGGCCAGTCCGAGCTTCTGGCGGACAAATCGCCGACTTTCGAGCAGGTCGATCTTGGGGCGCGCGGGGTCTTCGTTCGCGTCCAGGCCGGCCCCTATCCCAGTCGGGAGGCGGCCGCGGAGACCTGCGCCCGACTCAAGGCCCGCCAGCAGGATTGTCTGGTGGTCCAGCGCAAGCCTTGACCGCCCGGGCCGTCATATTCGGATGCGCGGGGGCCGAACTCAGCCCCGCGGAGCACGAGTTCTTCGCCCGCGTGCACCCCCTCGGCTTCATCCTCTTTCAGCGCAACTGTCGCGATCCCGAGCAGGTCCGTGCCCTGGTCGCCGCGCTGCGGGAGACGGTCGGCGGCGGCAGCGTGCCGGTGCTGATCGACCAGGAGGGGGGAAGAGTGGCGCGCATGAAACCACCGCACTGGCGGGCGGCTCCACCCGCCGCCAGGTTCGGCGACTGTGCCGCCCGTGACCCGCAGGCCGGCGCGCGCGCGGTCTGGCTCAACCATCGGCTGCTCGCCGACGAGCTTGCCGCGTGCGGCGTGACCGTGAATTGCGCACCGGTACTCGATCTGCGCCTGCCGGGTGCCCACGAGGTTATCGGCGATCGCGCCTTCGCGGCCGATCCCGAGACGGTCGCACGCCTCGGCAGGGCGGCCTGCGACGGCCTTCTCGACGGCGGCGTTCTGCCGGTCGTCAAGCACATCCCCGGCCACGGCAGGGCCGTCGTCGACAGCCACTTCGCCTTGCCGGAGGTCGACTGCCCCCGGGACGAGCTGGAATCCAGCGATTTCCGGCCCTTTGCCGCCCTGGCGGACGCGCCTTTGGCGATGACCGGGCATGTCGTTTTTCGCGCCATCGATGCCGAGCGGCCGGTGACCTTGTCGCCGATCGTCGTGCAGGACGTGATCCGCGGCGCGATCGGGTTCCAAGGGCTCCTGCTGACGGACGACCTCTCGATGCAGGCGTTGAGCGGGGACCTGACGCACCGCGTCGAGCGCGCGTTGGCGGCCGGTTGCGACGTGATCCTGCATTGCAACGGCAAGATGGAGGAGATGACCGAAGTCGCCGCCGCGACACCCGAGCTTTCCGATTCGGCCGCCCGGCGGCTGTCCGATGCTTATCACCGCCTGCCCAAGAAAGTGGCGCCGATGGACCGGGCAGCGTCACTGCAAGAGCTTGACGCTTTTGTCGATCGGGGCTAGGCGACAATGATGTTCAGCTTCGACTACGAGGCGATCCTCTACGCCCTCTCGGTCTGGGCAATCCCGGCCATTCTGGCGATCACGCTGCACGAGGCTGCGCACGGCTTCGTCGCCTGGTATCTGGGCGACGATACGGCCTACGAGGAGGGGCGGGTCACGCTCAATCCCCTGCGCCACATCGACCGCTTCGGCACGATCGTCCTGCCGGCCGTTCTTCTGGTTCTCTCTCAGGGCCGCTTCGGCTTCGGCTATGCCAAACCGGTGCCGATCGCGGTCGGACGGCTCAAGCGCCCGCGTCGTGACATGGTGTTCGTGGCGGCCGCCGGCCCGGTGATGAACCTGCTTTTGGCCGTCCTGGCCGCGCTGCTGCTTCGCGCGGTCTGGCTGTTGCCGACGCCCATCGAGGCCTGGGTCAGCGCGAACCTGCTCAACGCCATTCTGCTCAACGTGCTGCTTGCGTTGTTCAACATGCTGCCGCTTCCGCCGTTGGACGGCGGCCGCGTCGCGCTCGGGCTGCTGCCGAACTTCCTGGCCTTCCGCTACGCGCGCATCGAACCCTACGGCCTGTTCATCCTGATCGGTGCGCTCTTTGTTGCGCCCATGCTGGGCGAGCAGCTCGGCCTGGATCTCAACCTGTTCCGCTGGATCGTCTGGGACCCGGTGCAATGGCTGATGCCGATCTTCCGGGCCATCGGCGGACTGCCGGGGGGAGCCGTTCTGCCATGACCAATGTGGTGCCGTTCGAAGAGGACAAGGATCGCAAGCCCGGCGCGGACGACGCGGGAACGGGCGAGTTTCGGCTCGACCTGCAAGGCTTCGAGGGGCCGATCGACGTCCTTCTCCAGCTTTCTCGGGATCAGAAGGTCGATCTGACACAGATCTCGATTCTGGCGCTGGCCGAGCAGTACCTGGAGTTCGTTCGCGCGGCACGACGGCTCAACCTGGAACTGGCGGCCGACTATCTCGTCATGGCGGCCTGGCTGGCCTACCTCAAGTCGAAGCTGCTGCTGCCCGAGCCCGAAGGCGAGGAGGAGCCGAGCGGCGCCGAGATGGCCGCGGCGCTCCGCTTCCAGCTTCAGCGGCTCGAAGCCATGCAGGCCGCCGGCGCGAGGCTGATGGCACTGCCGCGGCTCGGCTGCGACCGCTTCGCGCGCGGCATGCCCGAGGGCCTGCGGGTCGTAACCTCGACGCGCTACGAGGCTTCGCTGTTCGATCTCCTGCGGGCCTACGGGCGCAACAAGAGCCGCGTCGACGTTCGCTCCCTGCACATCGCCCCTCTCGAGCTCTACTCCGTCGAACAGGCGGTGCGGCGCCTGCGCGGCTTGCTCGGCGACAGTCCCGGCTGGCGCAGCTTGACCTCGTTTCTGCCGCCCGATCTGCGCGATGGCCTGCTGCAGCGCTCGGCGCTGGCCTCGACCTTCGTCGCGTCGCTCGAGCTGTGCCGGGAAGGCAAGCTCCGGTTGCGGCAGGACAACCCCTTCGGTCCGATCTACCTGGCCGGCACGCAGAAGGACGACACCGCGTCATGACGGCACGTTTCGACCAGATCCGGCTGCTCGAGGCGGTCCTCTTCGCCTCGGCCGACCCGCTGGACGCGGCGCAGTTGAAGCGCCACCTGCCGGAAGATGCCGATCTCGACGCCTTGCTGGAGGAGCTGGCCTCGCTCTATGCCAACCGGGGGGTGAATCTGGTCCCGGTCGGCGAGCGCTGGGCCTTCCGTACCGCCGCCGACTTGGCCCCCCTCATGCAAATCGAGCGCACCGCGGTTCACAGGCTCTCCCGCGCGGCGATCGAGACCCTGGCGATCGTGGCCTATCACCAGCCGGTGACGCGGGGCGAGATCGAGGAGATCAGGGGCGTCGCCTTGTCCCGGGGCACCCTGGACACGCTGCTCGAGGCCGGCTGGATCCGGCCGCGCGGTCGCCGTCGCACGCCGGGCAAGCCGGTGACGTGGGGCACCACGGAGGCGTTTCTCGACCACTTCGGCCTTGCTGCCCTGTCCGACCTTCCCGGCGTCGAGGAGTTGAAGGCGGCCGGCCTGCTCGATTCCCGTCCGGCGGTCACCGCGCTGACGGCTCGCGGTGCGCTGACCAGCCTCGAGGATGCCGAGGACCGCGAAAAGGCGGAGGAGGGCGAAGGGAATGCCGAGCCGCTCGATGCGCAGTTCGGCGAGGACCTGATGCCCGATGTCGACCCTGAGGAGGGAGACAACGCGCCCGACCGCAAGGCCGCGCCCGGCGCGGCGTCGGACGACGGCAGTGCGGCGGAGATCGTCTCGGACGGGGATGGGACGGCGCGCCGCGGCGCGGGCGGCTAGCGCCGCAAACTCCGAGGCACCCTTGCCGGCCGGCCCGGCGCGTCTGATCCGAGCGCCGGGCCCGCTCGACACCCCCGGCTCAACATTCATTGATTCTGCAAACGATAATCAATAGCTTCATGGTAATGGCCATTATGCCGTTGCTCGGGCCGGCCTGCCCAAAGCAGGCCGCCAACCGCAAGGTCGGCGGCTTGGAACGCGAGTGCTCATGTCGACCCTCGTTTTCGAGAACGTCAGTCACAGTTTCGGCGACCTTCGGGCGGTCGACCGGCTCACCCTGTCGGTCGCGTCGGGCGAGTTGGTTTGTCTGCTCGGGCCCTCCGGCTGCGGCAAGACCACGGCCCTGCGCCTCGCCGCCGGGCTGGAGCGGTTGCAGAGCGGGCGCATCCTGATCGGCGGCGAGTTGGTCGCAGACGGCTGGACCCAGCGCCCGCCCGAGGAACGTGACGTGGGTCTCGTGTTCCAGGATTTCGCACTTTTCCCCCATCTGCGGGTGATCGACAATGTCATGTTCGGGCTGCGCCGCACGTCCCGCCCGGCGCGCCGGGCGCGGGCCCTCGAGGCCCTCGATCGGGTCGGCATGGTCGACTACGCTCACGCCTATCCTCATACCCTCTCTGGCGGCCAGCAGCAGCGCGTGGCCCTGGCCCGGGCACTAGCGCCGCAGCCGCGGGTAATGCTGCTCGACGAGCCCTTCTCAGGACTCGACGTGGGTTTGCGCAACCAGGTTCGCGACGAGACCATGCATCTCTTGCGCGGCAGCGGGACAGCGAGCCTGCTGGTCACGCACGACCCGGAAGAGGCCATGTTCATGGCCGACCGGATCGCCCTCATGCGCGACGGCCGCCTGATCCAGGTGGGCAGCAGCGAGGACCTTTACCGCGCCCCCGAAGACCCTTTCGTTGCCGGATTCTTCGGCGAGATCAATCGGCTGCAGGGCCTTGCGGACAGGGACGGCAGGATCATGACACCGTTCGGACTGCTCGATGGCGGGCATCGCGTGTCCGGCCGTCCGGTCGAGATTCTGATTCGGCCCGAAGCCCTGCACCTTCAGCCGGCGTGCGGCGCGCATCCCGCCGAGGCGAGCAATCTGGGGCGGGTCATGGCCTGCCGCATGCTGGGGCGCAGCAGTCTCGTCCATCTTTCTCTTCTCGGCGAGGACGGAGAGGAGGTCCATCTGCACGCCAGGATCCCGGGGGCGCCGGCCTTCGGCGATGACCGCACGGTTGCCGTTGCGCTCGATCGCAGCCAGGTCTTCATCTTCCCGGTCGAGGGAGGGGGTATCGAACGGGAAGCCCGGGGAGAGTTGCCGGCGGCGGCCGAATGAGGCAGGCCGGCGCGCACCGCCTCGGGCCGGCGAGCGGACGTTGCAGGTGCGCACCCTTTTTGCCATAGTCCCGCACTAAACAGGCTCCGCAGGCAATCAAGGAGATCCCCAGGATGGGAACCTTTAGTATTTGGCACTGGCTGATCGTGCTCGCGGTCGTGCTGGTGTTGTTCGGCGGCGGCGGGAAGATCCCCAAGCTCATGCGCGATATGGGCAGCGGAATCAACGCCTTTAAGCGCGGTCTTAAGGAAGAGGACAAAGACAAGGAGCAGGCGGCCGCCGATCAGCCGAAAAGCATCGAAAGCGAACCGGCCAGCGCCACCCACGCCCGGGTCGAGGAAAAGGACAGGGCGGCCAACGGGTGACCGAGGCGGGCCATGCACGGGCCCGCACGCCCCCATAGCATCTGCGGCATGGTGACCTTCCGTGTTTGACATCGGCTGGTCGGAAATGGCGGTGATCGCCCTGCTGGCGCTCATCGTCATCGGACCGAAGGACCTGCCCCGCGCCATGCGAACCATCTCGCAGTACGTCCGCAAGGCCAGGGGGATAATGCGCGAATTCCAGTCGGGCGTGGACGAAATGATCCGCGAAGCCGACCTGGAAGACGCGCGCAAGGCGGTCCAGAAGGGCCGGAGCCTGGATCCCAAGAAGATGATCAGCGATACCATCGATCCGACCGGGGAGGTCGAATCCGAAGCGCGAGACATCGAGGCCACGGCGCGGCGTGAGGAGGAGGCCGCCACCTCCCCGACCGGCGCAGCGCGGGCGAGCGATACGGAGAGCGCCGGCACCGAGGCGACTGGAAGCGACGATGAGGGTCAGGAGTCCAAGGCTTCGGTGATCCGGCATCCGGTGCAGGTCGCGCCGGCCCACTCGATCAGGCCGCCATCGCCATCGGCGACGGACGTGCGATCGCCGGAAACGGCCTCGACGGAGAGCGAACCGCAGACTGCCGCCGGCAGTTCGTCGCAAAAGAGCGCCTGACGTGATCCGCCGTTGCGGGCGCCGCATTCCGGTCTCCTTGCGGACTTGAAGCCTGGACGAGGCCTGGAAGAGGCGGCGTGAGCGAATCGATCGAAGACAAGAAAATGCCGCTGCTCGAGCATCTGATCGAGCTGCGCCAGCGTCTGTTGTGGTCCGTGGTCGCCCTGTTCGCGGCCTTTCTCGTTGCCTGGTTCTTCGCCGAGCCGCTTTTCAGCTTCCTGCAGAAGCCACTGGCCCAGGTCATGATGCGCGAGGGGCTGGACGACCAGCAGCGGCGCATGATCTTCACCGGTCTGGCGGAGGTCTTCTTCACCTACGTGAAAGTGGCCTTCTTCGCGGCCGCCTTCTTTTCCTGTCCGATCTTTCTGTCCCAGATCTGGCTGTTCGTCGCCCCGGGACTTTATCGCCATGAACGCAAGGCCCTGCTGCCGTTCCTGGTGGCCACGCCGATCCTCTTTTTCGTCGGCGGCGCGCTCGTCTACTATCTGATCTTCCCGCTGGCTGCGCGCTTCTTCATCGGCTTCGAGGCGCCAGGCGGAGCCGACGTCCTGCCCATCGAACTGGAGCCCAAGGTCAACGAGTACCTCGGGCTGATGATGAAGCTGATCTTCGCGTTCGGGCTCTGCTTTCAGCTGCCGGTGATCATGACCCTCCTGGCGCGGGTCGGTCTGGCCACCTCCAAGGGCATGGCGGAGAAGCGAAAGTACGCCATCGTCGGCGTCTTCGTGGTCGCGGCGATCTTCACGCCGCCCGACCCGATCAGTCAGCTGAGCCTGGCGATCCCGATCATCCTGCTCTACGAGGTCTCGATCTATATGGCCAAGCTGGTCGAACGCAAGCGGGGGGCCGAGGCAGGCGACGAAGACGAGAGCGGGCCCGCGGAGGCAACCGAACCGGAGCGGAGCGAGTAGGCGGCCGAACGGGCGGCGGTCCGATCCTCCCCCGGATCGGGCGATGACGGACCCTGGCCCCATGGACGAGGGCCGGGGGAGACCTTATAAGAGCCCAGGTCAACCCACCCAGTTGCCAGAGTCGTCTCTGCCCGCATGTTCGATCTGAAGTGGATTCGTGAGCACCCCGACCTGTTCGACGAGGGTCTGGGCCGTCGCGGTCTGGCGCCCCAGGCGGCCGATCTCCTGGCGCTGGACGCCGAGCGGCGTCGGCTGCAGACCGAGCTTCAGGCGCGCCAGACCAGACGCAACGAGGCCTCGAAGGCGATCGGAGAGGCCAAGCGAAAGGGCGGGGACGCCTCGGTCCTGATCGCCGAAGTAGCGGGACTGAAGGACGAGATCGGCGATCTCGAGAGCCGGGAGCGCGAGATCGCGGCCAGTCTCGAGGAGCTTCTGGCGGGCATTCCCAATCTTCCCCTCGACGACGTCCCGGTCGGTGCCGACGAATCGGCCAATCGGGAGGTGCGCGTCCACGGCGACCCGCCGCGCTTCGATTTTCGGCCCCTGCACCACTACGAATTGGGCGAGGCGCTTGGCGGCATGGACTTCGAACTCGCCGCGAAGCTGTCGGGCTCGCGCTTTGTCGTGCTGCGCGGCGAGCTCGCCCGGCTGCACCGCGCGCTGGCCCAGTTCATGCTCGATCTGCATGTGCGTGAACATGGCTACCTGGAGGTCAATCCGCCGCTCCTGGTGCGCGACCATGTGCTCTTCGGCACCGGCCAGCTGCCCAAGTTCGGTGACGACCAGTTCCGCACCACCGACGATTTCTGGCTGATCCCGACCGCCGAGGTGCCGCTGACCAATTTCGCGGCCGACAGCATCCTCGAGGCCGAACGGCTGCCGCTGCGTTTCGTCGCGCATACGCCTTGCTTCCGCTCGGAGGCGGGGGCGGCCGGCAAGGACACTCGCGGCATGCTGCGCCAGCATCAGTTCGAGAAGGTCGAGCTGGTGTCGATCACCCGTCCCGAGCAGTCCGACGCGGAGCTCGAGCGCATGACCGGTTGCGCCGAGGAGGTTCTCAAGCGTCTCGGGCTGCCCTACCGGGTCATGGTCCTCTCGACCGGCGACATGGGGTTCAGCGCCCGCAAGACCTACGACATCGAGGTTTGGCTGCCCGGGCAGGACAGCTACCGGGAGATCTCGAGCTGTTCGACCTGCGGCGATTTTCAGGCCCGGCGGATGGGCGCGCGCTTCCGCGAGGCCGGCGAACGCGGCGTGCAGTTCGTCCACTCGCTGAACGGCTCCGGAGTGGCGGTCGGCCGCTGCCTGATCGCGGTGATGGAGAACTTCCAGCGGGCGGACGGCACGATCGAGGTGCCCGAGGCGCTGCGCGGCTACATGGGCGGGCAGGAGGTCGTCGCGGCCGATGGCACCTGACCCCGCAGCCTGATCGCGCCATGGCCAAGCCACCATTCGACTTGCGCGATGCGCGCATTCTGGTGACCAACGACGACGGCATTCACGCGCCCGGCATAAAGGCGCTGGAGCGCATCGCCCGCGGTTTGTCCGACGACGTCTGGGTGGTGGCGCCGGAATCGGAGCAGTCGGCGACGAGCCACTCGCTCACGCTGCGGCGACCCTTGCGCATCCGGCGGTTCAGCCGCAGGCGTTTCGCCGTCGACGGGACGCCGAC